>NZ_JAPTFO010000109.1:0-10224 GCF_030985515.1 Stenotrophomonas sp. Sm10 | reverse complement strand
GGCCCGGCGCTACCACCGCGCATTCTGGTAGCGCCGGGCCATGCCCGGCGACGCGTCGGGTCAGGCCTTCTTGCGCTCGGCGATGTAGGCCTGGATCTGCTGTTCCAGCACCGGCAGCGGCACCGAGCCCTGCTTGAGCAGGGTGTCGTGGAAGCCCTTGATGTCGAACTTGTCGCCCAGCTCCTTCTCCGCCTGCGCACGCAGGCGCACGATGGCGATCTCGCCCAGCTTGTAGCTCAGCGCCTGGCCCGGCCAGGAAATGTAGCGATCCACTTCGGTGGTCACTTCATGCTCGCTCAGCGCGGTGTGGTCACGCAGGTAGGCCAATGCCTGCTCGCGGGTCCAGCCCTTGCTGTGCACGCCGGTGTCGATCACCAAGCGCGCAGCACGCCACATCTCGTAGGTCAGGCGGCCGAAATCCTCGTACGGGGTTTCATAGATGCCCATTTCCACGCCCAGCTTCTCGCAGTACAGCGCCCAGCCTTCGCCATAGGCGGAGATGTAGGCGTTGCGGCGGAACTCGGGCAGGTTCTTCTGCTCGGCGGCGATCGCGCCCTGCAGCGAATGGCCCGGATCGGATTCATGCAGGGTCAGCGCCGGCAGGTTGTACAGCGGGCGCGACGGCAGGTTGTAGGTGTTGAGCCAGTAGGTACCCATGCCACCGCGGCCGGCCGTCCAGAACGGTGCAATGTCCGGCGGCACCGGCACGATGGTGAAGCGGGCGCGTGGCAGCGTCATGTACTTGCCAAGCTGGCCATCGGCGCGCTTGGAGATCCACGCGGCACGCGACAGCAGCTCCTCCGGCGTCTTGGCGTAGAACTGCGGGTCGGTACGCAGGAAGGTCAGGAACTCGGCGAAGCTGCCCTTGAACTTCACCTGCCTGATGATGTCGTTCATCTCCTTCTGGATGCGTGCGACTTCCTCCAGGCCGATGCGATGGATCTCGTCCGGCGACAGGTCCAGCGTGGTGTACTCGTGGATCTGCTGCCGGTAGTACGCCTTGCCATCGGGCATCGCTTCGGCGGCCAGGGTGGTGCGCGCCTGCGGCACGTACTCGTTGACGAAGAAGGTGCGCAGCTGCTGGAACGCCGGCACCACCTTGCCGCTGATCGCCGCGCGCGCCTGCGCCTGCAGCCTGGTCTGCTCGGCGGCCGGGATGGTGCTGGGCAGTTTCTTGAACGGCGCGTACAGCGGCGATTCGGTCGGGTCCTTCAGCTCGGCGACGGTGGCGATGGACACTTCGCGGCCATCCAGCACCGCGCGCGGCACGCTGAAACCACGCTTCAGGCCAGCGCGCATGTTCTCGGTCTGCTGGCCGAAGTAGCGCGGCACGTCGTTCAGCCGTGCGATGTAGTTCTGGTAGTCCTGCACGGTCTTCATCTCGCGCCGGGCCATGAAGGACAGGTTGGACCAGAACGAGGAATCGGCGTTGAACGGCATTTCGTAGCCGCGCAGGCGCGTCTCTTCGGCCAGGTTGAACACCTGGTCGTGGTAAATCGCGTAGTTGACCTGGTTGTCCGGCGACAGGGTCTTCGGGTCGATCTTCTTCAGTGCGGCCAGGGTCTCGTCCCACACCTTCAGGCGTGCCTGCTGCGCGGCCGGGCCGACGTCAGGCATGCGGGTGGCGTTGGCCGGAGCGTCCTCGTCCTCGCTGGCCTCGCCACCTCCCTGCTGGCGCCACTTCCACTCCTTCTCGTACAGCGCGCGGAAGGCGGCGTCGGCGGGCGATTCGGCGGCCACGCTGGCCGGTGCGGCGGTGGCGGCGGGTGTGGCCACGGCCACGGCGGGGGCGGACAGGGCGAGCAGCAGGGCAACAGCAAGACGGGTTTTCACGAGCACAGGTTCCCGGGAAGGCAGACCCCGATGATGGCACCGCCCACGGCTCATGGCATGGGACGAAGGTCCTGCCTGCGCAGCAGGCAGGACCGGGAACCGCCCGCAGGCCGGGGCCCCAGCGCCGCAGGCGCGTGGTAGAGCCGACTGTCAGTCGGCTGCTCTTCCGCCACATGCAGCAAAGCCCGCGCTCCGCGCGAAAGTCGACTGACAGTCGACGCTACCCATGGCAGGCATCCCGCAGGCCTCAGTGGCTGGCCTTGTCGCGCTTCCAGCCGCGGTGCTTGATGTCCAGGTGCAGGCTGTACAGCGCGGTGAACGCCGGGAACAGGTTCTGCAGCACACCCACCGAGTCCTGCTTGGCCGAGAACAGGAAGTAGCTCAGCGTCATCAGGCTGCCGATCACGCTCATGTACCAGAACAGGCGCGGGATGACGGGCTTGCCAGCGCGCTTGGAGGCGATGAACTGGACCAGCCAGCGGCCGCCGAACATCAGTGCGCCGGTGTAACCGATCAGCTTCCAGCCGGTTACATGCAGGCCGGTCCAGTACAGCCAGGTCAAGGGCTGATCCAGCCAGTGAAGCTCCAGATCCATCAGCGCTCCTCCACCGCGGTGCGCTTGCTTCGGGTGATAAGCCAGGCCACGCCACGCAGATCGCGGATGCCGACCAGCGCGCGGCCGAGGTTGTTGTACTTGGACACACCGGCGGTACGGTGGCGGTGGTTGACCGGCACGCTGGTGGTCTTCCAGCCGGCGCGCTGCATCAGCGCCGGCAGGTAGCGGTGCATGTGGTCGAAATACGGCAGGTCGAGGAACGCGCTGCGTTCGAACAGCTTGATGCCGCAACCGGTGTCGGGGGTGTCGTCGCGCAGCATGCGCGCACGGATGGCATTGGCCCAGCGACTGGCCCAGCGCTTGCTGCTGCTGTCCTGCCGGTTGACGCGCCAACCGGCGAACAGCTTCACCTGCGCGTCGGCGGCGTCGCGTGCGGCGAGCAGCTTGGGAATATCGGCCGGATCGTTCTGGCCATCGCCATCCAGGGTCGCGATCCACGGCGCCCGCGCATGCTTGACGCCGGTGCGCACCGCCGTGCTCTGCCCGCTCTGGTTCACATGGTGCAGCACGCGCAGTTCCGGGGTGGTTGCCTTCAGCCCCTGCAGCACCGCCAAGGTGTCATCACGCGAGTGGTCGTCGATGTAGACGATCTCGAACGGCAGTCGGCCACGCAGCGCAGCGGTGATTTCGGCGACCAGCGGGGCAACATTGTTGCGCTCGTTGAACACCGGGACGACAACGGAAAGCTCGGGTTGGCTCATAAGGCACTCGGCCAAAGGGGGGACAAAGACCGCGCATTCTCCGAAACCGAGGTTATCCGAAGATGAACCCGGCGGCGTGAGGATCCGTCCTCAGGCGCGATCGCCAAAATACTCGCGGCACCACAGCACCACAGGCGGCAGGCCTTGTTCGATCGGGGTCACCGCATCGAAGCCGAAAGCGTCATGTGCGCGCCGGGTATCGGCCATCGTGCGCACCATGTCGCCCGGCTGCATGGGCTTGTAGACCTTCTGCGCAGGGCGGCCGGCCGCCTGCTCGATCACGCTGATGAAGCGCTCCAGCTCGACCGGCGTATGGTTGCCGAGGTTGAACACCCGGTGCGGCACCGGGCCGTCGGCCGGATGCGCGAGGGCGCCGAGGATACCGGACACGATGTCGGAGACATGTGTGAAATCGCGCTGCATACGGCCTTCGTTGAACACGTCGATCGGCCGACCGGCCAGCACCGCGCGCGAGAACAGCAGCGGTGCCATGTCCGGCCGGCCCCACGGGCCATACACGGTGAAGAATCGCAGCCCGGTGGCATGCAGGCCGTACAGCTGTGCGTAGGTGTAGGCCATCAGCTCGTTGGCCGCCTTGGTCGCCGCGTACAGCGAGCGCGGCTGGTCCACGCGCTGGTCCTCGGAGAACGGCGGCGTGGCCGAGTCGCCATACACCGAACTGCTGGAGGCATACACCAGGTGCTGCACGCCACGGTGGCGGCACAGCTCGAGCATGTTGACGAAGCCGACCAGGTTGCTATCGACGTAGGCCTGCGGGTTTTCCAGCGAATAGCGCACGCCGGCCTGTGCAGCCAGATGGATCACGGCGGTCGGCTTCACTTCGTCGAACAGCGCGGCCAGGCCTTCGTTATCGGTCAGGTCCAGCGTGCGCAGGTCCAGCGCCGGGCACAGCGCGGCCACGCGGTCACGCTTGATCTGCGGGTCGTAGTAATCGTTGAAGTTGTCCAGACCGACCACGGCCTGGCCGGCCTCCAGCAGCGCGCGGGCGGTGTAGGCACCGATGAAGCCGGCAGCGCCGGTAAGCAGGATGGTCATCGCGGGTCTCGATCAAAGCACCCCGCTGCCATCGGCGTGGCCGACGTCGCGGGGATGCGTCGGCCGGCGTGATGTGGCGCCGGGTTCAGCCCTGGCGCGTACGCAGCTTTTCCAGCACGCCGTCCAGGGTGTCCAGATCGGTGTAGTGGATGATCAGCTTGCCCTTGCCGCCACGGCCGTGGTTGATCGCCACCTTGGCACCCAGCGCTTCGGACAGTTCGGTTTCCAGCGAGGCGATGTCGGCCTGCTGCACCTTCGGCGTCGCCACCGGGCGGTTGCTCGGCACCTTGCCGGCGGCGAAGGCCTGCGCACGGCGCTCGACCTCGCGCACCGACCAGCCTTCATCGGCCGCTTCCTGCGCCAGCTTGCCGGCCAGCTCGGGAGCCAGGGTCAGCAGCGCGCGGGCGTGGCCCATTTCCAGGCGGCGGGTTTCCAGCAGCAGCCGGATCGCCACCGGCAGCTCCAGCAGGCGCAGCAGGTTGGACACCGCCGCGCGCGAGCGGCCGACGGCCTCGGCGGCCTCGGCATGGGTCAGGGTGAACTCGCTGATCAGGCGCTGCAGCGCCTCGGCTTCTTCCAGCGGGTTGAGGTCTTCGCGCTGGATGTTCTCGATCAGCGCCATCGCGATGACGGTGCGGTCTTCCAGCTCGCGCACCACCACCGGCACTTCGTCCAGGCCGGCCAGCTGCGATGCGCGCCAACGGCGTTCACCGGCGACGATTTCGTAGTTGCCCGCCGGCAGCTGGCGCACCAGGATCGGCTGGATCACGCCCTGCGACTTGATCGAGTCGGCCAGCTCGGACAGCTTGCCCTCGTCCATCTCGCGGCGCGGCTGGTACTTGCCCGGCTGCAGCTGGCCGACCGGCAACTTGCGCAGCACTTCACCCGGCAGCGGCTCGATCACCGCGGTGGTGGCCTGCACCTGGCTGACCGCGCCCTTCGGGCCCAGCAGCGCGTCCAGGCCACGGCCGAGGCCTCGCTTCTTGGCTGCCGGCTTGCTGCTGGTCATCAGACGGTCTCCACGGCCTTGCCGGCCTTGTTGCGTTCGTTGTTGCGGCGGATGATCTCGCCGGCCAGGCCCAGGTAGGCCACGCCACCGCGCGAGGCGCGGTCGTAGCCGACGATGCTCTGGCCATGGCTGGGTGCCTCGGCCAGGCGCACGTTGCGCGGCACGATGGTGCGGAACACGCGGTCGCCGAAGTGCTCGGTGAGCTCGGCCGAGACCGCATTGGCCAGGTTGTTGCGCACGTCGAACATGGTGCGCAGCACGCCTTCGATCTCCAGCGCGGGGTTCAGGCTGGTGCGCAGCGCTTCGATGGTTTCCACCAGCGCGCTCAGGCCTTCCAGTGCGTAGTACTCGCACTGCATCGGCACGATCACCGAATCGGCGGCGGCCAGCGCGTTGAGCGTTAGCAGCGACAGCGCCGGCGGGCAATCGATCAGGATGTAGTCGTACTCGTCGCGGATCGGCGCCAGCGCGCGCTTCAGCCGCTGCTCGCGCTCGCTCTGGCCCATCAGCTGGATCTCGGCGGCGGTCAGGTCGATGTTGCCCGGCAGCAGGTCGTAGCCTTCGGCGGTCTGCACGCGCACATCGGCGGCGCTGTTCTCGCCCAGCAGCAGATCGCAGGTGGAGGCCGCCAGCTCACGCTTGTCCACGCCGCTGCCCATGGTCGCGTTGCCCTGCGAGTCCAGGTCGACCAACAGCACGCGCTTGGGTGCGTTGGCCAGGGAAGCGGCCAGGTTGACGGCGGTCGTGGTCTTGCCGACGCCACCCTTCTGGTTGGCGATGGCGATGATGCGGGCCATGCGGGTGTGCCTCGTCGACGGATGGTTGGGACCGGTCATTATGCGTACAACCGGCCCCTTGCGGAAATCGTGGATCGCCAACCCGTTGTTCCACAAAGGGCTGGCGGCGGGAATCAGGGACCTGTAACGGTGACCAGGTGGCGTTCGCCGGCCAGGCCGGGCACGCTCAGCGGGGTCACCTCACGCACCTGCCAGCCAGCCGGCAGTTCCGCGATCTCCTCATGCGGGTAGACGCCCTTCATGGCCAGCAGCACGCCGCCGGGCCGCAGCAGGTGGCCACCGACGCGGACGATGCCGGCCAGGGTGTCCATCGCGCGGGCGGTCAGCTGGTCGTAACGGCCGGCCTCGTCCAGCGCCTCGGCGCGCGATTCGGCCACGCGGGCATTGCCCAGGCCGAGCTGGCGCACGGCCTCGCGCATGAAGCGCGCCTTCTTGCCGTTGCTCTCGACCAGGGTGACCTGCAGGCCCGGGCAGGCGATCGCCAGCGGGATGCCCGGCAACCCGGGACCGGTACCGAGGTCGGCCAGGCTGCCATCAGCCACGAACGGCTGCATCGCCAGCGAATCGAGCAGGTGGCGGGTAACCATCTCCTGCGGGTCGCGGATGGCGGTGAGGTTGTAGGTGCCGTTCCAGCGGTGCAGCAGGGCCAGGTAGCGCAGCAGCGGCGGCGCCAGCGCGGCGTCCAGGCCCATGCTGGCCAGGCCCTGTTCCAGCGTGGCAGCCACGCTGGCGGGAAGTGGGTGTTCGCTCATGCCGCCATTATCGCCGGTTTTGCGCGCTGATTCCCCGCTTCAGTGCGGATACCAGGCCAACGCCGCACGGAACTGGCCGCTGGCCTGCCATTCGTGCAGGTGCCAGCGCGCGGCCTCGCCCAGTTCCAGGTCGCACCAGCGCAGGTGCAGGGCGCCATCGGCCCCCGGCGCCAGCTGCAGGCGGTGCAGGCCGAACGAGATGCCCTGGCCGTGCGCCTTCAGGATCGCCTCCTTGACGCACCACACGCGGAAGAACCAGTGCTCGCGGTCGGCCTCGTCCAGGCGTTCCAGCCAGGCCACCTCCTGCGGGTGGAAGAAGCGCCGCACGATTTCCAGAAGACGCGGCCGCGGCCGCAGCAGTTCCAGGTCCACGCCCAGCCGCACGCCTTCGCCCAGCGCCACCAGCAGCACCTCACCGCTGTGGCTCCAGCCGGTCCCGTAGTGGGCCAACGGGCCGCTCAGCTCCGGCCGGCCCTTGTCGTCACGGACCAGTGGCAGCGTCTGCGGATCGGTGCCCAGCGCCTGCGCCAGTACCTGCCGGGCCTGCGGTTCACCGCGCTGGCCCGGCACGTGCGGGCAGCGCCAGACCGTCACCGGGCCGAAGCGCCAGGGGCCGTCGAGGGTGGCTGGCAGGCTCATCCGCACGCGCCCATCACGCAATTGCACGACGGGTTCACAGCCGTGCGCGTCAACTGGTCACAGTTCCCCACCGGAGGTTCGATCATGGGCATCATCATCTGGCTGATCGTCGGCGGCATCGTAGGCTGGCTGGCCAGCATCATCATGAAGCGCGATGCCCAGCAGGGCATCATCCTCAACATCGTGGTCGGCATCGTCGGCGCGCTGATTTCCGGCTGGCTGTTCGGCGGTGGCATCAACGAAGCGATCACCATCCGCACCTTCCTGTTCTCTCTGATCGGTGCGGTGATCCTGCTGGCGATCGTCAACCTGTTCACCCGCAAGAGCATACGGTGATCTGGGGGGTAGCGCCGGGCCAGGCCCGGCGCTACCTCAACTCAAACCAACTGCACCCAGGCCGGCGCATGGTCACTCGGGCGTTCCCAGGTGCGCGGCTCGCGGTCGATGCCCGAAGCCACCGCACCGCTCTTCAGTGCATCGGAAACCAGGGTCAGGTCGATGCGCAGGCCCAGGTTGCGGCGGAAGCCGGCGGCGCGGTAATCCCACCAGCTGAAGGTACCCGCCTCGTCGTTGTGCAGGCGGAAGCCATCGTGCAGCCCCAGCTGCAGCAGCTTGTTCAATGCACCGCGCTCGGCGGTGGAGGTCAGGATGTGGTTGTCGTTCCACACCTCCGGGTCGTGCACGTCGCGTGCGTCCGGGGCAATGTTGAAGTCCCCCATCACGATCAGCTTCGGGTGCCGCTGCAGTTCCTGCGCGATCCACGCGTGCACCGCGTCCAGCCAGCGCAGCTTGTACTCGTACTTGTCGGTGCCGATGTCCTGGCCATTGACTACGTACAGGTTGATCACCCGCAGGTCGCCGAAGGTACCGGCAATGACGCGCTTCTGTTCGTCCTCGAAGCCGGGAATGCCGATCTGCACGTCCTGCGCCGGCTCACGCGACAGCAGCGCCACGCCGTTGTAGGTCTTCTGGCCGGCGAACACGCTGCGGTAGCCCGCGGCGATCAGCGCCGAATCGGGGAACTTGTGGTCCTCCAGCTTGGTTTCCTGGATGCCGACGATGTCCGGGCCGAACTCCCTGAGCCACTGCTCCAGGTGCGGCAGACGAACATTGAGCGAATTGACGTTCCACGAGGCGATCTTCATGCGGGCATTCTACCCGGGTGGCCGGGATGGGGCTCGGGCCGGATTCCCGTGTAGAGCCGAGCCCACGCTCGGCTGCATTGATCGGCACCCAGCCAGGAGCAGCCGAGCGTGGGCTCGGCTCTACAGAAGAATCGGGCCGGGCCCTGATTCAGCAGAGCCACGCCCTGCCTGGGTTCACCGCAGCAGCAGCTTCAACAACCCCGCAATCTTCGAATACGGCGGCCGCAACCGGTCACTGGCCGCCCAGCGCGACTGCCAGAGCACTGGCAGCCGCTTGCTCATGGCATCGAACCCGGCCCGGCCGTGGTAGGCACCCATGCCGCTGGCGCCCACCCCGCCAAACGGCAGGCCATCGGCGGCGAAGTGCAACAGCGTGTCATTCACCGTCACCCCACCGGCCACCACCTGGCCGAGGATGCGCTCCACCGTCGCGCGGTCGTGGCTGAAGGGATACAGCGCCAGCGGCCGGTCACGGGACAGCACGTCGGCCAGCGCCGCCTCCAGATCCGGATAGGCCCGCACCGGCAGGATCGGCCCGAAGATCTCCTCGCGCATCAGGTCCAGGTCGTCCGGCGGGTCCAGCACCACGGTCGGCACCAGCAGGCGCTCGCGGTCGGCGCGCGCGTCATCCACCTGCGCCAGCGGAATCACCGGCACGCCGCGTTGCCGCGCCTGTGCCAGATAGCCCTGCAGGCGCCGGTACTGGCCTTCATTGATGATGCGGGTGTAGTCGTCGGCATCGCTGAAGCCGCCATAGCGCTCGCGCACCTGCTGCTGCAGCGCCTGTACGAACTCGCGCTGGCGCGCGGTGTCGATCAGCACGTAATCCGGCGCAATGCAGGTCTGCCCGGCGTTGAACCATTTCCCGGTGGCGAGCCGCGCGGCGGCTTTGTCCAGCGGGAAATCGCGGCAGACGATCGCCGGCGACTTGCCGCCCAGTTCCAGCGTGACCGGCACCAGATGCTCGGCGGCGGCGGCCATCACCTTACGGCCAACGGCCGTCGAGCCGGTGAACAGCAGATGGTCCAACGGCAGCGACGACACCGCCGCAGCCACGTCCGCCCCACCCTGCACCACCGCCACGCGCTCGGGCGGGAACACGCTGGCCAGCAGATCGGCCAGGAACGCGCTGGTGCGCGGCGTGTGTTCGGAGGGCTTCAACAGCACGTGGTTGCCAGCGGCGATGGCGGTGGCCAGCGGCACGAGTGCCAGCGTGACCGGATAGTTCCAGGGCGAGATGACCCCGACCACGCCCAGCGGCGTCGGCCGCAACTGCGCGCGCGCCGGCCACAGTTTCCATCCCGCCGATGCCCGCTGCGGTTTCGACCAGCGCCGCAGGTGGCGGCGCAGGTGGTCGATGGCCGACAGCACACTCATGCCATCGGCCAGCTTCGATTCAACGTGGGCGCGATGGCCGAAGTCTTCGGCGATGGCCGTGGCCATTTCGTCCAGGCGTGGCTTCAGCGCTTCGCGGAGGCGATGCAGGTCTTTCTCGCGCTGGTTCAGCGACGGGCGCCTCGACTGCCAGGCGCTGCGCAGGGTGTGCAGGAGGGCGGGAAGGTCGGCTGGGGCGGTGGTGGTCATGGGCCGACTATACGGGGTGCCGCGCATCGCCATGGTAGTGCCGGCCGCTGGCCGGCAATGGGTTCATGTCTGCGGAGATTCATGGGGTTGCC
>NZ_JAPTFO010000108.1:0-10411 GCF_030985515.1 Stenotrophomonas sp. Sm10 | reverse complement strand
CCCCCCCCCCCCCCCCCCCCCCCCCCCCCCGGCCTCTACCCGATGTCCGGACCCTGGGGTCAGCCCTTCATCGTTCCGGTATCCAGCCAGCGCTGGTGCCACGACAGCGCTTCCGGCAGCAGATGCGGGGTGTGCTTGCCGTAGCTCTCGCGGCTGGCACGGTCGAAGTAATCCTGCAACTGCGGGCGGAAATCCGGGTGCGCGCAGTTGTCGATCAGCACCTGCGCGCGCTTGCGCGGGGTCAGCCCGCGCAGGTCGGCCAGGCCCTGTTCGGTGACGATCACCGACACATCGTGCTCGGTGTGATCGACATGGCTGGCCATCGGCACGATCGCCGAGATGGTGCCGTTCTTGGCGGTGGACGGGCTCAGGAACGCTGACAGGAAACCATTGCGGGCAAAGTCACCCGAACCGCCGATGCCGTTCATGATGCGCGTGCCCATCACGTGCGTCGAATTGACGTTGCCGTAGATGTCCACCTCGATCATGCCGTTCATGCCGATGCAGCCCAGGCGGCGCACCAGTTCCGGATGGTTGGAGATTTCCTGCGTGCGCATGATGATGCGCTCGCGGTAGAAATCGATGTTCTCCTTGAACGTCTCGTTGGCCTGCGGGCTCAGCGCGAAGCCGGTGCACGAGGCGTAGCTCAGCACGCCATCGCGCAGCAGGTCGAGCATGCCGTCCTGGATCACTTCAGTGAACGCGGCCAGGTCGCGGAAACCGCTTTTGGCCAGGCCGGCCAGCACCGCGTTGGGGATGTTGCCCACGCCCGACTGCAGCGGCAGCAGGTTCGGCGGCAGGCGGCCCTTCTTCACCTCGTGCTTGAGGAACTCGATCAGGTGCGAAGCGATCTGTTCGCTGGTTGCATCGATCGGGCTGAACGGGCTGTTGCGGTCCGGGCCGTTGGTACGCACCACGGCCACGATCTTGTCCGGGTCGCAGCGCAGCGCGGTATCGCCGATGCGGTCGTTGGCGTTCACCAGCGGAATCGGCTTGCGGTGCGGCGGCAGCGCGGTGCCGTAGTAGATGTCGTGCATGCCGTCAACGCCGGCCGGCTGCCATTCGTTGACCTCGACGATCACCTTCCTGGCCAGGTCCAGCCAGGTCTTGTTGTTGCCGACCGAAGTGGAGGGCACCAGCGAACCGTCCTCGCGGATGGCCGATACTTCGATCACGGCGGTGTCGATCTCGCCGTAGAAACCGAACCACACGTGCTGGGCAACGTGGCTGAGGTGGATGTCGATGTAATCCAGCTTGCCCTCGTTGATGCGGTTGCGCGCGTCCGGGTCGCTCTGGAACGGCATGCGCATGGCGATGCCATCGGCCTTGGCCAGCGCGCCATCGAGTTCCGGCGCGGTCGACGCGCCGGTCATCAGCTTGATCTGGAAGGGATTGCCCTGGGCGTGCACCGCTTCGATGCGGCGGGCCAGTTCCACGGGAACGGCCTTGGGATACCCGGAGCCGGTAAAGCCGCTCATGGCCACGGTTTCACCGGGCTGGATCAGCGCGGCTGCGGCCTCGGCGGAGACCACGCGGTCACGGAGACGCGCGTTGGCGATGCGATCAACAGACATGACGACAGTGTTTCTGGGGGGAATCCCGATTATCGGCCATCCTCATCCGTACGGGGGGTTCTACCTTCGTGGAATGGCTTTTCCCCCAAGGGGCTCACCCATACCCATCGGTTCTGTTTTGCAGTGCAGCGTGCAAAGTGCTTTCGCAGCCCGCACGATGGCCCTGCATCCCGACGTGGGGGAGGGAGCAGAGCCCGCTGGCAGTTCGCTGCAAGCGGGCTTTTTTATTGCCTGTCGCCCAGTATGAATGCGCGGCCTCCATTATCGGTAGTGCCGGCCGCTGGCCGGCAACTGCAGCAACCTTCGGCAGGATCATGGGATCTGCCGGCCAGCGGCCGGCACTACCGGGTCCGTCGCGTCCCGACCGGGTCGATACAATCCGCCCATGACCCTCGCCCCCGCTGACCTGCCCGCCTCCCTGCAGCCCCTTGTCGACCGCGCCCTGGCGCGCCTGGCCCAGGTCCTGCCCGAGCCCGTTCCTGCCGAACTGCTGCCGCTGCTGACCCGACTGGCGGTGGCCAGCGACTTCGCGCTGGACACCCTGGTGCGGCAACCGGCGCTGCTGGCGCAGCTGGCTGCCCCCGGCTGCCCGCCGATCCCACCACCGGTGCTCGATCCGCTGCAGCCCAGCGACTGGCCGGCGCAGATCCGGCGCTGGCGTACTGCCATGTCGACGCGGCTGATCTGGCGCGACCTGGCTGGGCTGGACGACGTGGCGCAGACGCTGGCTGGCGCCACCACCCTGGCCGAGGACTGCCTGCGGCTGGCGCTGGACGCGCTGCAGCAGGAATTCGCCCAACGCCACGGTGTGGTCCGCGATGGCGAAGGCGCCGCGCAGCAGCTGGTGGTGTTCGGCCTCGGCAAGCTCGGCGGCGGCGAGCTCAACTTCAGTTCCGATATCGACCTGGTCTACGCCTACCCGCACGGCGGCGAATCCGACGGCCCGCGCGCGCTGGCCGCCGAAGAGTATTTCGCCCGCCTCGGCCAGCGCCTGGCCAAGCTGCTGGACGAAACCACCGTCGATGGCTTCAGCCACCGCGTTGACCTGCGCCTGCGGCCGTTCGGCAGCGCCGGCCGCGTCGCGCTGTCGTTCGCGGCGATGGACCAGTATTTCCAGCGCGAAGGCCGCGACTGGGAGCGCTACGCATGGCTGAAGGCGCGCGCGGTAGCCGGCGACATCGCCGCCGGTGAGGCGTGGCTGCAGACCCTGCGCCCGTTCGTGTACCGCCGCTACCTCGATTTCACCGCGCTCGACGGCCTGCGCGAGATGAAGGCGGCGATCACCGCCGAAGTCGCGCGCCGCGAGCTGCACGAAGACATCAAGCGCGGCGCCGGTGGCATCCGCGAAATCGAGTTCCTGTGCCAGGCGCTGCAGCTGATCCGCGGTGGCCGTGAGCCGGCGCTGCGCGAGCGCCGCCTGCTGGTGGCACTGGACGCGCTGGTGGCCGCGGGGCAGATCGCGCCCGAGGATGGCAGCGCGCTGCGTGACGCCTACCTGTTCCTGCGCCGGCTGGAGAACCGCCTGCAGATGCTGCGCGATGCGCAGACCCACGTGCTGCCCAGCGACGCGCTGGACCGCGCGCGCATCGCCGTCGGCCTCGGCTACCCGGACTGGGACGTGCTGCGCGCGGCATTGGCCGAACAGCAGCAGCGGGTCAGTACTGAATTCGCCGCGCTGCTGGCGCCGCGCAAGGGCCAGGCTGCGCCCGACGCGCTGGCCAACTACTGGCGCAGCCTGCCCGAGGGCAGCAACGCGCCGTTGCTGGCGGAAGCCGGTTTCCTCGATGCCAATGGCGCCGATCAGTCGCTGCGCGATTTCGCCCAGGGCACCGGCGTGAAGTCCCTGTCCGACGCCGCGCGTGCACGGCTGGATCGCGTACTGCCGGCGCTGCTGCATGCGGCCACGCGCTCGCCGCAACCCGATGCCGCGCTCAAGCGCGTGCTTGGCCTGCTGCAGGCGGTGCTGCGCCGGACCAGCTATCTCGCGCTGCTGGACGAACAACCGAGCGCGTTGGCGCGGCTGGTGGATGTGCTGGCGCGCAGCGCGCTGCTGGCCGAGCGGCTGGCCGCGTACCCGCTGCTGCTGGACGAACTGCTGGACGTGCGCGTGTCCGGACCGATGCCCGATGCGGCCGGCATGCTGGCCGAGTGCCAGCAGGTGCTGGCGGTGGAAGACCCCGAATCCGCACTGCGCTGGCTCAACGAGACGCGGCTGGCGCTCAGCTTCCGCATGGCGATGGCCACGCTGGACGGTCGACAGGGCGCAGTGGACAGCACGCGGCAACTGGCCGAGCTGGCCCAGGCGGTGGTCACCACCGTGCTGGCGATGGCCGAAGCGGACATGCGCGCGGCACACGGCGTGATTCCTGGTGGGCGCTTCGCGATCATCGGCTACGGCAGCCTCGGAGGGCTTGAGCTGGGCTTCGGTTCCGACCTGGATCTGGTATTCCTGCACGACAATCCGGCCGGCGTGGAGGCCAGCGATGGCGCACGTCCGCTGGAACCGGGGCGCTGGTATGCGCGGCTGGCGCAGAAGGTGATGGCGCTGCTCGGTGCGGTCACCGCCGCCGGCCGTCTGTACGACATCGACGTGCGCCTGCGCCCGGATGGCGGCAAGGGTTCACTGGTGTCTTCGTTGGCCAGCTACACCGAATACCAGCGCGAACGCGCGTGGACCTGGGAACACCAGGCCTTGGTACGTGCACGCGGCGTGGCCGGTGATGCCAGCCTGCTGGCCGATTTCGAACAGGTGCGTGCACAGACGCTGGGCCGCGAACGCGATCCGGCCACGCTGTATGCCGATGTGTTGAAGATGCGTGGCCGCATGCGCACCGAACTGGACCGCAGCGATGCTGCGCGACTGGACCTGAAGCAGGGTGCCGGTGGCGTGGTGGACCTGGAGTTCCTGCTGCAGACCGGCGTGCTGGCGCGTAGTGCGCAGCATCCCGCGCTGCTGCAGCCGCGCGATACGCCGTCGTTGATAGATGCGCTGGCGGTTGCGGGCTTCCTGCCCGGTGCCACCGCGCAGGCACTGCATACCGCGCATGCCACGCTGCTCGACGTAGGCCTGGCCTGCACGCTGGACCGGCGCCCGCGACTGGCACCGACCACGCCCGCGATTGAAGACGCGTGTGCGGCGATTACGGCGGCGTGCCGAGCGGCGGCGTTGCCGTTCGGGTGATGGGTGCACCCATTAGAACAATTGCCCGGGGATGATCCGCTGTTGGTAGGTACCGACCGTGCTCATGTGCCATCCAAGGTTGGCACCCACCAGAGCATGTGCGTTCAGCTGGTGGCGCGCAGCGGCGACATCTTCCACAGCAGCGCGCGGAACGGGGCCAGCAGGCACACGCCGATCGCCAGCTTCACTGCCAGGTCGCCGGCGGCCCAGCTCACCCACGGTAGCGCGGAGCCGGCAAACGCGATCGACCAGAAAATGGTGGTATCCACCGTCGCGCTGCAGGTCGTGGCCACCATCGGTGCGCGCCACCAGCTGCCGCGGCGCAGGCGGTCGAACACGGTGATGTCCAGCAGCTGGGCCACGATGAAGGCCGAGCAGGAGGCAATGGCGATGCGCGGGGTGGCCACCCAGATCGACAACAACACCGCCACCGCGAAGCCGATCCACGCCACGCGGCGCGCCGGGCCCGGACCGAAGCGGCGGTTGATCAGGTTGCTGACCAGGAACGCGACCGGATAACTGAAGGCACCCCAGGTCAGCCAATCGTTGATCGGGTACTGCACCAGCACGTTGGACAGCAGCACCACCGCGCCCATCGCCAGTACCGCCAGCACCAGGGCGCGCGGGGTCAGCGGGGCAAACAGAGGGGCAGGACGCACGGACATGGCGAGCCAGGGGGGAGAAAGGGGATCACCCATTATCCGCCCGGGCCGTGGCAAAACCAAAAACGGTCGTTCAGCTTTACAGCGCTTCACTCATCATGTCACCGGCGGCGTAGGCGGTGGGGACGTAAGCCAGGGCCTGGCCCTGCGCGCTCTTCACGGTCCAGCCGGCACCGGCCTCGGTGGGCTCGAAATGCACCCGCTGGCCGACCACGAAGGCCGCCGTCTGGTCTTCATGTACGCGCGCCGGCCAGCGCAGGGTGGCGGTCTGATCGGCCTTGTCGGGCACCTGCAGCTGTACCTGGCGCTCGCCCTCCGGCGTGGTCTCCACCTTCTTCACCTCCATCGGCGGCAGCGGCACGGCCTTGGTGCGCGTGGCCCGGCCGTTGCGTTCGCTGGCCTTGAACGGCGCCTTGGACAGTTCGGACAGGCCCGCCGATGCAGCGAGCGGCACCGAGACCACGATCAGCGAGGTGATCAGCACGCTGGCCTCGCTGCTGTTCAACTGCGGCGCGGCGCCGGCATGGACGGTGGGCGCCAGCAGCGCGGAGAGCAGCAATGCAGAAGCGGGAACGCGCAGGCAACGGAACATGGAGACCTCCTGGTCAGGGGGGGAGACGGCGGCTCAGCGCCGGGTATCGAAGATATCGCGCGGGCCGGTGGCCTCGGGCAGGTACTCCAGCGGGCGGCCCTGGTTGTCCTTCAGCTGCCAGCCCTGGTCGTTGCCGGTTGGCTCGAAATTCACGGTCTGGCCCACGGTGAACTGCACGGCCGGGTCGCCGACGCCGCGCGGATACTGCATCGATGCGGTGTTCTGCGGATCGTTGGCATCACGCAGCAGCACTTCGCGGCGGCCATCCACGGTAGTGGAGATGGCACTCACCTCCATCTGCGGCAGCTTGATCTGCTGCGGGCGGGCCAGCGGCTGGCCGGCGTCGGCGGCATCCTGCGCTTCCTTGGCCGCTGCAGCGCGGGCCGAGGCCACCATCTGCGTGGACATTTCCAGGCTTGGTCCCTGCGGGCCCGGGTCGTGGATGATCACGATGCGGCGTTCGGCGTGGGCGGCCGTGGACCAGGCCAGGCCGGTGACGATCACCATCGACAACACAGAGGTAAGCAGCGGACGCATGTCGTTCTCCTTGCGGGATTCAGGGCGTGGCGGCAGTGGCACCGGCCACCGGCACATGGGGGATCACCAGTTCCTGCTGCAGCTGGCTGCGCTGGTGCAGGAAGTCGAACACCGATTCCACCGTCACCACCGAATAGTTGCCGGAGATGCGTTCGCCGGCTGGATGGTCGGTGGTGGTGGCGTTGGCTACGAACAGGCGCGCACCCACGCGCTTGCCGAGGCCGATATGCAGCACGCTGGGCTGGTACTTCTGGCGGCGCAGCCACTGCTGTGCCTGTTCGCGCTTGACGATGGCCGGCGCGCCTTCGGCCTGCGCCATCGCCGCCGCCAGCACCTCCAGCACCCACTGGTTGGAGTTCTGGTAGTCGGTGGCGAACGGGTAGGCGACCACGTTGTACCTGGTTTCGTGCAGCGCCTTGGGCTGGATCGAGGGCGGCACCAGCATCGCGCGCAGCGCTGCACGCAAGGGGGCCGACGGCACGCCGATGCGCAGGTCGGTATGGCCGCCGCTCTCGCCGACGAAGTTGCCGAGGCCCTCGTGGTACAGCTGCGAGCTGTCGGTCTTGCAGCGGTTGAGCAGGTGCATCGCGCGCCAGCGGCCGTCGTCCTCGCGCAGCAGGAAGGCCAGGTGGCTGTGGCGCAGGCCGTAGCGGCTCAGGTCCTGGCCACCGCGCGCGGCCACCACCACGTCCACATCGGGCAGCGCGTCCAGGCGTTCGGCGGTGGTCCAGGCCACGTCCAGCATCGCCGCCTGCGACGCCACGCTCGGGTAGCGCTCGCGGCAGGCGGTGCTGTCGGCCCAGGCCGGTGCGGTCGCCAGTAGGCTGGCGATCAGCAGCGCGGCACGGGGCAGGCGGGCAAAACGATCCATGTCGGTACCTTCAGCGGCGGGCAGGCCCGCGCGCCGATCATACGCTGCTCAGCGCAGCGGGCGGTCCACGCCCTTGCGCTTGAGTTCCCTGTCGCAGGCATCGCTGATCGGCGCGATCGGCAGCGGCGGGCGCTCGCCCGTCTTCGGATCGCGCAGCGCCGGTTGTTCGCGATACGCGTCCAGCTGCTGCTGGCACTGATAGGAGATCGGGTCCAGCTCGGTGGGCGCGGTCGAACACGCGGCGAGCAGGGCCAAGGGCAGCAGGAGCAGGGTACGCATGAAGGCATTCGGTCCGGTGGGGGGCACCGGACTCTAACGGTATGGGCAGATTGAAATGTTCAGAAATCGCTGTGCATCCCGGTAGATGCCGGCCACTGGCCGGCATCGGCGGTGTTCGGTAATGCGCACAGCGTTGCCGGCCAGCGGCCGGCACTACCCCAATGCCAGGCGCTGCTTCACTTCCGCCGCTACCCGCGCAGTCTCGCGCAGTGGCTCGATGCGGTCGTACTGCCAGTCCAGCCAGTGCGGCTGCAGGCGCCCGCGCTCGCGCAGCTGCTGCTGGAAGCGGGCCAGCCGGCCCTGCGCGGTCTCGGCCAGCGCCACCATCACCGGCATGCGCGTGGCGCAGGCTTCAGAGAGCAGGTTCACCGAATCGGGCGAGACCACCACGCGGTTGGCCCAGCCGAGCAGGCCGCCATAGGGATTGGTACCGTCGCCACCATCGCCCCAGATCACGTGCGGTAGGTTGGCGAACTTCGCGCGCAGGATCTCGGCCAGGGCCGGCGGCGTGCGTCGCGAGGTGGTTGCCAGCAGGCTGCCGCCTTCATTGCGGATCTGCTCGGCCAGCGCCTGGAATACGCCGACCATCGCGTTCTCGTCCCACGGTGCCAGCGGCGTCGGCCCGCCCACCAGCAGCGCCGTGCGCGGGCCAGGCAGGGTACTGAAGCCGGCGAACGCGGCGCGGCCCCAGGCCAGCCAGTCGTCGTCCACCGGGTTGAGGCTGCCGAGCAGGGTGAGCACGTTGCTGCCACGCAGGGCATCGTGTTCGGGCACCACCACCACGTCCCAATGGCGGGCGCTGATGCGCGGGTCGAGGATCTGCACCACCTGGCTGCCGCGTGCGCGCAGCACGCGCAGGGCACCGGCGGCCTGGCGGCCACAGCCGATCGCCAGCGCCGGGGCCTCGGCAGCCAGTGTCGCGAAGGCCTCGCCATAGCCATTCACATCGCCGGGCAGGCGCCGCGGCGACAGCCAGCGCCAGGGTGCGCGCGGTTGCAGGAGCAGCGGTCGGTGGGTGCCCTGGCGCAGTGCCGAGGCCAGCGCGACCGCCTGGCGGACATTGCCCGCACGGCCGTCGGTGACCGTCCATGGCGCGCTCGATCGTTTCACCATTGGCATTAATTCGTTTCAGCCCTGCTGGGTGTTGCAACAGTCGCGACACTCTACACTGCGGCTCGTCGTTTCGCCCCGCGCCGCCCGCGGGCACTGACTTCCTTTCGCCGCCCTGGAGATCCACCGATGTCCCACGCGCTCGACGCCGCCGCCCTTGATCAGCTGTTCCGTACGGCCCGCACCCAGAACGCCTTCCTCGACAAGCCGGTCCCCGAGAGCCTGCTGAAGGAACTGTACGACCTGGTGAAGTGGGGCCCCACCGCGGCCAACACCACGCCGGCGCGCTTCGTCTTCGTCACCTCGAAGGAGGCCAAGGACAAGCTGGCCCCGGCGCTGTCCGAAGGCAACCTGGCCAAGACCATGGCCGCGCCGGTCACCGTCATCATCGGTTTCGACCTGGACTTCCACGAGAAGCTGCCGTACCTGTTCCCGCACACCGATGCCAAGGCCTGGTTCGACGGCCCGCAGGAAGGCCGCCACGAAGCCGCCATCCGCAACGGCAGCCTGCAGGGTGCCTACCTGATCCTGGCTGCGCGCGCGCTGGGCCTGGATGCCGGCCCGATGTCCGGCTTCGACCCGGCCAAGGTCGACGAAGCCTTCTTCGCCGGCACCTCCATCAAGTCGAATTTCCTGGTCAACCTGGGTTACGGTGATCCGGCGGGCCTGTTCCCGCGCCTGCCGCGCCTGTCGTTCGACGAAGCGGCGCGCATCGCGTAAGTCGCTGTATCGGTTTCGGGCCCGCTGTTCCGCGGCGGGCCATTGCTGCACCGTGTACCCACCCTACGATCCGGAGAGTTCCTCAGATGAGCGCCACCCGTAAACTGCTGCTGCCGCTGGCCCTGACCCTGGCCATCGCCGCCTGCTCCAAGCCGGCCGACACCGCGGCCCCGGCTGCCGATGCCGCCGCCCCGGCCACCACCGAGCAGGCTGCCACCCCGGCTGCCGATGCCGCTGCTGCCGCGCCGGCTGCCGAAGCGATCAAGATCGCCTCGGGCACCTACAAGCTGGACCCGAGCCACACCGACGTGCTGGCGCAGTGGAGCCACTTCGGCTTCTCCAACCCGAGCGCGCACTTCGGCAATGTTGAAGGCACCCTGGTGTACAACGCCGAAGACGTGACCAAGTCCACCGTGGAAGTGAAGCTGCCGCTGAGCGGCCTGAACAGCTTCACCGCCAAGTTCGACGAGCACCTGAAGAGCGCCGACTTCTTCGACGCCGCCAAGTTCGCCGATGCCACCTTCAAGAGCACCAAGGTGGAAGCGGCCGGCACCAACAAGCTGACCGTCACCGGCGACCTGACCATCAAGGGCATCACCAAGCCGGTCACCCTGGACGTCACCGTCAACGGCGGCGGCGAGCACCCGATGGCCAAGGTTCCGGCGGCTGGCTTCGATGCCACCACCACCCTGAAGCGCAGCGATTTCGGCGTCGGCGCCTACGCCCCGAACGTCAGCGATGAAGTGAAGATCCGCATCACCACCGAAGCCACCGGCGAAAAGCCGGCGGCTTGATGCACCCAGCTCACTCGTCGTGAGAAGGCAGAAGGCCCGCTGAAAAGCGGGCCTTCTTTTCTGGGTTCCGGTAGAGCCCGCCGCGGGGCGG
>NZ_JAPTFO010000107.1:0-10449 GCF_030985515.1 Stenotrophomonas sp. Sm10 | reverse complement strand
CGCCGGCACAGGGCCGGCGTCGTCGGGTACCTCAGGCTCGCGGCAGGGTCATTCCTGCGCGGCGTCCTCGCTGCTGGCCGCAGCCGGTGCGCCGTCGGTCGTGGCGGGGGTGGCGACCGCCACCTCGTCCTCGTCCTCATCGATCGAGGCATCCAAGCGCTCAACCGCCTGCAGCTTCTCATCCTTGGACAGGCGGATCAGGGTGACGCCCTGGGTGTTGCGGCCGACGCGGCTGATTTCCGAGCCACGCGTACGCACCAGGGTGCCGCCATCGGAGATCAGCAGGACTTCGTCATTCGAGCCCATCAGCACCGCAGCGACCAGCTTGCCGTTGCGCTCGGTGGTCTGGATGCCGATCACGCCCTGGGTGCCACGGCCCTTGCGCGGGTAGTCCGGCAGCGGGGTGCGCTTGCCGTAGCCGTTCTCGGTGGCGGTCAGGATGTACTGCACGCTGGCGTCATCGGCACTATCGATCACCGCATCGCCATTGGCGGTGGCTTCCTCGACACCGTTGTCGTCCTCGTTCTCGTCCTCGATGCCACCGGCACTTTCGGCCACGATCAGGCTGACCACTTCCTCGCCGGCCGGCATCTTGATGCCACGCACGCCGGTTGCGGTACGGCCCATCGAGCGGACTTTGTCCTCGCCGAAGCGCACGGTCTTGCCATTGGAGGCGAACAGCAGGATGTCGCGCTGGCCGTCGGTCAGGCCGACGCCGACCAGGGCATCGCCCTCATCGAGATTGATCGCGATCTTGCCGCGGGCCAGGCGGAAGGCGAACTCGCCCAGCGGGGTCTTCTTGACCGTACCGTTCTTCGTGGCAAAGAACACGAACTGGCCATCGGCGTACTCGCGCACCGGCAGCACGGCCTGCACGCGTTCGCCCGGTTCCAGCGGAATCCAGTTGATGATCGGACGGCCACGGGCGTTGGAACCCGCTTCCGGCAGCTGGTAGACCGGCAGCCAGAACACCTTGCCCGAACTGGTGAAAGTCAGCAGCGTATCGTGCGTGTTGACCAGCCACAGCTGTTCGATGAAATCCTCTTCCTTGGTCGCCGCCGCACTGCGACCACGGCCGCCGCGGCGCTGCGCGCGGTACACGCTGACCGGCTGGCGCTTCACGTAGCCGGCGTGGGACACGGTGACCACCACGTCTTCCGGCGCGATCAGGTCCAGGATGTCCAGGTCTTCTTCGCTGTGGCGGATTTCGGTGCGACGTTCGTCGCCGAACTCGGCCTTGACGTTGACCAGCTCCTCGCGGATGACCTGCAGCAGGCGATCGGGATCTTCCAGGATGTGGATCAGCCCGGCGATCACTTCCAGCAGCTGCTTGTACTCGTCGGTCAGGCGGTCCTGCTCCAGCCCGGTCAGGCGGTGCAGGCGCATTTCCAGGATCTGGGTGGCTTGGATCTCGGTCAGCTGGTAGCCGCCCTCGACCAGGCCGACGCCCTTGGGCAGGTCTTCAGGACGCGATGCTTCGGCACCGGCGGCACCCAGCATCGCACCGACCAGGCCCGGCTCCCACACGCGTGCCAGCATGCGCTCGCGGGCTTCATTCGGGTTCGGCGAGGTCTTGATCAGTTCGATCATCTCGTCGATGTTGGCCAGTGCGACGGTCAGGCCTTCCAGCACATGGGCACGGGCGCGCGCCTTGCGCAGCTCGAACACGGTGCGGCGGGTGACCACTTCGCGACGGTGGCGGACGAACGCCTCCAGCATCTGCTTGAGGTTCATCAACTGCGGGCGGCCGTCGACCAGCGCCACCATGTTGATGCCGAACACCGATTCCATCTGCGTCTGCTGGTACAGGTTGTTCAGCACAACCTCGGCAGATTCGCCGCGCTTGATCTCGATGTAGATGCGCATGCCGTCCTTGTCGGACTCATCGCGCAGCTCGCTGATGCCTTCGATCTTCTTTTCCTTGACCAGCTCGGCGATCTTCTCGATCAGACGCGCCTTGTTCACCTGGTAAGGAATTTCGGTGACGATGATCGATTCGCGGCCGTTGTCGGCCACTTCGATATCGGCCTTGGCACGGATGCGCACGCGGCCACGGCCGGTGCGGTAGCCGGCGACGATGCCGGCAGTGCCGTTGATGATGCCGGCAGTCGGGAAATCCGGGCCCGGGATGTATTCCATCAGGCCGTCGACGTCGATTTCCGGGTTGTCGATCAGCGCGATGCAGGCGTTGATCGATTCGCTCAGGTTGTGCGGCGGGATGTTGGTCGCCATGCCCACCGCGATACCGGCCGAACCGTTGACCAGCAGGTTCGGGAACCGGGTCGGCATGACCGTCGGCTCCAGTTCCTTTTCATCGTAGTTGGGCTGAAAATCGACGGTTTCCTTGTCGATGTCCGCCATCAGCTCATGCGCCAGGCGCGACATGCGCGCCTCGGTGTATCGCATCGCCGCAGCGGAGTCGCCGTCGATCGAACCGAAGTTACCCTGGCCGTCGACCAGCATGTAGCGCAGCGAGAACGGCTGAGCCAGGCGCACCAGCGTGTCGTATACCGACTGATCGCCATGCGGGTGGTACTTACCGATGACATCACCGACGATACGCGCCGACTTGAAGTAAGGCTTGTTGCTGTGCGCGTTCAACTCGTTCATCGCGAACAGCACGCGACGATGCACCGGCTTGAGGCCGTCGCGCGCATCCGGGAGCGCGCGGCCCACGATCACGCTCATGGCGTAATCGAGGTAGCTCTTGCGCATCTCGTCTTCCAGGTTGACCTGGATGATTTCCTTGGCGGTTTCTGCCATTCGGGTTCCGTTGTCTGGTAGCGGTCCAGTCCGGCGCAGCCCTCTGCGGGAGGGGGTCGCGCCGGAACCTCGATTCAACCTGTGGATACTACCACAACAGGCCGTTTTCCGCCTCCCTTCATGGGGATTTTACCGGCACAAATCAGGAACTTAGGGCCCCATACCGCCCTGTAAAGCCGAGCCCATGCTCGGCTGCGGCGGATTCGCTGGCTGAGCCGAGCATGGGCTCGGCTCTACAGACATCCTCGATCCTGTCCCGCCTCAGCCGTCGAAGGCGGTGCGCATATTGTGGGCGGTCGGGTTCAGGATCACCCCGCGCTCGGTCACGATGGCATCGATCAGCTCGCCCGGAGTGACGTCGAACACCGGGTTCCAGGCGGCAATGCCCTCGGCGACGGTGCGGGTACCGCCCACGCCGTACAGCTCGCCCGGATCGCGCTGCTCGATCTCGATCTGGCTGCCGTCCACGGTGTCCATGTCCACCGTCGAGGACGGCGCTACGACCATGAACTTCACGCCGTGATGGCGGGCCGCGATGGCCAGCTGGTAGGTGCCGATTTTGTTGGCGGTATCGCCATTGGCGCAGATGCGGTCTGCGCCGACGATCACCCACTGCACGGCGCCGGTCTTCATCAGGTGCGAGGCAGCCGAATCGGCGATCAGGGTAGCGTCGATGCCATCCTGCTGCAGTTCCCACACGGTCAGGCGGGCGCCCTGCAGCCAGGGCCGGGTCTCGCCGGCAAACACGCGGGCGATGCGGTGCTGGGCCATGCCAGCGCGGATCACGCCCAGCGCCGTGCCGAAGCCTGCGGTGGCCAGCGAGCCGGTATTGCAATGGGTCAGCACGCCGCTGCCGGCCTCGATCAGGCCAGCACCCAGCGCCCCCATGTGGCGGTTGGCGGCCAGGTCTTCATCGGCAATCGCCTGCGCTTCCGCCTCCAGCAACGCCTTCCAGTCTGCGCCGGCGGCGTTCAGGCAACGGCGCATGCGCGCCAGCGCCCAGGCCAGGTTGACCGCCGTCGGGCGCGACGCATTGAGGCGCTGCAGGGCCGGCTCCAGCTGCTGCAGCGCATGCGCGCCATCGGCGGCCTGCACCTCGCGTGCCGCCAGCACCACGCCCCACGCGGCGGCAATACCGATCGCCGGCGCGCCACGCACGGTCAGCGCGTGGATGGCGCTGGCAACCTCGTCACTGTCATGGCAGACCACGTGCTCGACCACGAACGGCAGCTTGCGCTGGTCCAGCAGTTGCAAGGCATCGCCGGTCCACAGGATCGGGCGGATGTGGTCGTAACGGGCGTAGTCGATGTCGGAGGCAGTGTTCATGGGCCCATTGTAGGGCCACGCCCCGCGTGGTTGGAGCCTGCCCCGGCTCAATTCACCGAGAATTCGGCGCGGCAGCCGCCGTCCACCCAGATCCCGTTGCGGTTCCAGCCCCAGGTGCTGCCTTCCTCGCAGGGCGTGCTGGACAGCTGCTCGGAGACCACAGCACCCACCGAGATGCTGGCGCCGCAGAAGCGGCGCTTCTTCGACTTCGATTCGCAGGTCAGGCGGCGCGGCACATCGACGAAGCGGCCGTCCTCGTCGGCCACCTCGAAATCGCCCTGGCAGCCACGGCTGGTCCAGACTTCATTGCGCTTGTAGCCCCATCCCTGGCCTTCGCGGCACGGCAGCACCGACAACTGGCGAAGCAGGCGCACCGGCGCGCCATCCAGGCGTACCGGGCAACTCTGCGGACGGCCATTGGATTCGCAGCGCACCACGCGGCGCACCAGGCGCTTGCCTTCCGTTGCCGCAGGCGCCGCACCCTGCGCACGGCGCGCCCGGAACTCGGCGCGGCAGCCGAGGGTGACCCACACGCCGCTGCGGTCGGTGCCCCACTCGCTGCCGCGGATGCAGCTGTTGCTCGACAGCTGGCGCACCAGATCGACGCCGTTGTCCACATCGATATCGCAATGCACCCAGCCCATGTCGCGCGATTCGCAGGTCACCACTTCGCCGTCATAGCCTGCCTGCTGGGCCGACGCCGATGACGGCAGCCAGGCACCCCAAAGCGCGATGGAGTACACCGGTGCCGCCACGACCGCAAACCACTTGACCAATGCCTTCCCCAACAGGAGTGGACGAATTCCGATGCCAGTGTCCCGCATCTGCCGTGATAAGAGCATCATCCCGCTTACCGAAGCAAGCGCGGAAACGCGGCAATCCGTTCAGTCTTCAACGTTCAGGAACGTGCGCCGCGCTCACGCGTGGGCAAAGTCGTAGGCCAGCACATCAGCAATCCGCGGCGTGCGGTTCATCGCCATCAACAGGCGGTCGACACCCACCGCCACCCCGGCGCAGGCGGGCATCGACGGCAGCGCCAACAGCAGCGCCTCGTCCACGGCCGGTAGCACCTGGCCGCGCTCGTGGCGGCGCTGCAGATCGCGCTGGAAGCGCGCGCGCTGCTCGTCAGCGTCGTTCAGTTCGTGGTAGCCGTTGGCCAGTTCCACCGCGCCCAGGTACAGCTCGAAACGTTCGGCCAGCGGGGGCGTGCCCGGGCGGATGCGGGCCAATGCTGCCTGGCTGGCCGGCCAGTCGTGGACCACGGTCATGACATCGCCATCAAAGCGCGGCTGGATACGGTGGGTCATCAGCAGATCCAGCCAGTCATCGCGGGTCAGCCCGACCGGGTCGATGTGCACCTCGCCCAGCGCGGCACGCAGCGCGGCCTCATCAGCATCGAACGGATCCACGCCCACGTACTGCTGGAACAGCTCGCGGTAGCTGAGCACACGCAGCGTCGCACTGCGCCCGACCAGGGCCAACGCCTGGCCTACCAGCTCGGCGGTTTCCTGCACCAGCCGGTGGTGGTCCCAGCCGACCCGGTACCACTCAAGCATGGTGAACTCCGGGTTGTGGCGGCCGCCGGCCTCGCCATTGCGGAACACCCGGCCCAGTTCATAACAGTCGCCCACGCCGGCAGCGAGCAGGCGCTTGAGCGGATACTCCGGCGAGGTGCGCAGCCATCGGCGGCGTCCGCCGGCATCGACATGGCCGGTGAAGTCGGTATGGAAGCTGTCGATGTTCGGCTCGGTGTTGCCCGCGACCGACAGGATCGGCGTCTCCACCTCGAGCACATCGCGCTCTGCAAAGAAGCGGCGCACCAGCGCATTGAGCGCGGCGCGCTGCTGCAGCGCGCGCAGCAGGGCCTCGCTCACAGGATGCCCTCCGGGCGCGGATGGTCGAGCGGCAGGGTCAGCAGATCGCGCGTATCGTCGATGTAGCCGCTGGCCAGGTACAGGCGCCGTGCCAGTTCGTTGTGGTGGTTCACTTCCAGGCGCAGGCGGCTGACGCCACGACCGCGAGCGCGCTGTTCGCAGATGGCCAGCGCCTGCTTGCCGCGGCCACGCCCACGCGCGCGATGGCTCAGGTACAGCTCGTCCAGCAGCATGAAGTGGCCGCCCTGCTCCAGGCTGAAGCCCATCGCGATCACCGCGTAGCCGACCACCTCGCCCGCCTCGTCCAGCCACAACAGCACTTCGCCATTGCGCGGATCGGCCAGCAGCGCGTCCACGCCGCGACGCACGCGCGCGTCATCGAAGTCGATCCTGTCTTCGGCGTAGAACTCGCGCATCAAGGTGATCAACAATTCCTCGTCGGCACGGGTGGCCAGGCGGAAATCCAGTGGGGCGGTCTGCATCGGTGCTCCTTTGTGCTGCATGCCAGGCGCGGCACCCGGCGGGATCGTCATTCGTGTTCGGCAAGGTAGGCCAGCAGGCGTTCCTCGTCCCACACCGGCACGCCCAGCGACTGCGCCTTGTCCAGCTTGGAGCCGGCCTCGGTGCCGGCGACCACGAAGCTGGTTTTCTTCGACACGCTGCCGGAAACCTTGGCGCCCAGCGCCTCCAGGCGCTCCTTGGCGACATCGCGGGTGAGCTGGGCCAGGGTGCCAGTGAGCACAACGGTCTGCCCGTCCAGCGGGCCCGCCACGATCTCGGCCAGCGCCGGCGCCTTGGCCAGGATCTGCTGCATCGCCTTCTCGGCCGCCAGCAACATCACGCCATGGCCATCGGCATCGAGCCACTCCCCCAGTCCGCGCGCGGTGTCATCGGGCAAGCCGGCATTGACGAACTGGCCATGCTCGGCATCGAGCACCGCCTGTGCCCCCGGGAGCGCTGCCACCAGTTTTTCGGCGCGTAGACGGGTGATGCCGGGGATCTCCGATTCGACCAGCAGCTGCGCCAGGTCCAGTCCCTCGCGCAGCTTGGCACTGGGGGCATGTACATCGCTGATGCGCACCTGGCCGACCTGCAGCAGGTCATCGATGGCCTGCTGGTTGCCCTGCTGTTCGAAGAAGTGACCGAGCGAGCGCGCCACTTCGCCACCGATGTCCGGCACGCGCTTGAACAGCGGCCACGGCAGATGGCGGATCAGTTCCAGGTCGCCGAACCACTGCGCCAGGGCCCTGGCGGTGCTCTCGCCAACGTGTTCGATGCCGAGCGCGAACAGCAGGCGTTCCAGCGTGGCGGCACGACTGGCGTCGATTGCTGCGATCAGGTTGTCGGCCCACTTGGTGGCGATCTTCTTCGTGTTCCATTCGAAGCTGGCGGGCTGTGCCAGCGCCTGCGCGCGCCAGCCCGGATCGCTGCCGTCCAGCTTCAGCACGGCGTTGAGTACCGCGCCACTGCCCCCGGCGGGCAGATGCGGTTTCAGCGCAGCGGCCAGTGCGGACGGGTCTTCCGCATCCAGCACCAGCTTCAGGTGCAGCAGCTGGTCACGACTGAGCCGGTACAGGTCGGCCACGCTCCTGACGATGCCGGCGTCGACCAGGGTTTCGATGTACTTGTCGCCCAGGCCATCGATGTCCATCGCGCGACGCGAGGCGAAATGGGCAATGGCTTCCTTGCGCTGCGCCGGGCAGGACAGTTCGCCCGAGCAGCGCCATGCTGCTGCCCCTTCCTCGCGCACGATCTCCGAGCCGCACACCGGGCAGCGCGTCGGCATCTGCCACGGCATAGTGCCCTGTGGGCGGCGATCGAGGATGACGCTGACCACTTCCGGGATCACGTCGCCGGCACGGCGCACGATCACGCTGTCGCCGACGCGCACATCCAGGCGTGCGATCTGGTCGGCGTTGTGCAGGGTGGCGTTGGACACGATCACGCCGGCCACGGCCACCGGTGCCAGTCGCGCGACCGGTGTTGCGGCACCGGTGCGGCCGATCTGGATCTCGATGGCCTCTACCGTCGTGCTCTGTTCCTGCGCCGGGAACTTGTGCGCGATGGCCCAGCGCGGCGCGCGCGAAACGAAGCCCATGGCCTGCTGGCCGGCGCGGTCATCCAGCTTGTAGACCACGCCGTCGATGTCGAACGGCAGGCGATCGCGGCGCTCACCGATATCGCGGTAGTAGCCGAGCAGGCCATCAGTGCCCTCCACCACCTTGCACAGCTCGCTGACCGGGAAGCCCCAGGCGCCGAGCTGGGCCAGGGTGCCCGAATGGGTATCGGGCAGCTCGCCGCCCTGCACTTCACCGGTACCGTAGGCAAAGAAGCTCAACCTGCGCTGCGCACTGATCTTCGGGTCGAGCTGGCGAAGCGAACCGGCCGCCGCGTTGCGCGGATTGGCCAGCACCTTGCCGCCGTGCAGGCGCGCACGCTCGTTGTAGGCCTCGAAGTCGGCGCGGGCCATGTACACCTCGCCGCGCACCTCCAGCACATCCGGCCAGTCCTTGCCGTGCAGGCGCTTGGGAATGTCGCCGATCTCGCGCAGATTGGCCGTCACGTCCTCGCCGGTCGTGCCATCGCCACGGGTCGCGCCGAGCACGAAATGACCGTCCTCGTAGCGCAGGCTGATCGCCAGCCCGTCCATCTTCGGCTCGGCCGAAAACCGCAGGCTGCGACGCCCCAGCCGCTCGTCAATGCGGCGCACGAAATCAGCCACCTCCTCGTCGCTGAACGCATTGGACAGCGACAGCATCGGCACAGCATGGCGCACCTCGGCGAAGCGGCCGGAAGGACGCGCACCGACCTGCTGGGTCGGGCTGTCGGCGCGGGCCAGTTCAGGATGTTCGCGCTCCAGTGCTTCCAGTTCGCGCACCAACCGGTCGTAATCGACGTCGGGGATCTCCGGCGCGTCCAGCTCATGGTAGGCGCGGTTGGCCTGGGCGATCTGCCGGCGGAGGTCGTCGGCGCGTTCGGCGGGGCTGGGACTCATCGGGATCCGGTGGTTCTGGGATGGCCGGGGATTCTACCGCGCCCGGCCGTCAGGCCCTGTAATGCCCTGCCTTCGCAGCGCCGAGCCATGCTCGACGGGCGCCCCCCTGCCCTGGTGGATGCCAACCATCTCCCCGCCCCGGCAGGTGCCAACCTTGGTTGGCACACCTGCAGCCGAGCATGGCTCGGCACTACAAAAAGCGGGCTTGCCGCCCACCGCAACCAGCGCTAGCGTGCGACGGTCTGCCCTTCGGAATCGTGCCCGTGCCCCTGCCTGCTTCCCGTCGACGCTTCCTGCAACTGGCCGGTGCTGGCCTCGCCGTCGCTGGCAGCGGGCTGCCGCAGCTTGGCCATACCCAACCGGCGACAGCCGCCGCTCCCGCCCCCGCCGAAGGTGCGGTGCTGCTGAATTTCAACGAATGCCCCTACGGCCCCTCGCCCGCAGCCCAGCAGGCAGCACGCGACAGCATCGCCGGATGCGGTCGCTACCGCTTCGCGCTGGCAGGCCAAGTGCGCGATGCCTTCATCGAGCAGGCACGTATTCCGGCCGACCACGTGCGCCTCTATCCCGGCTCAAGCGAGCCGTTGAACCGCGCCGCCACGGTGTGGACCGGGCCGCAGGCGGGATTGGTGGTGGCCGATCCGACCTTCGAGACCCTGGGCGAGGTCGCCGCCGCACACGGTGCATACGTGCAGAAGGTGCCGCTGCGCGACGACGGCGCGCATGACCTGCGTGCGATGGTCGCCGCCGCGCAAGCGCGCCCGACCGGGCTGGTGTATGTGTGCAATCCGAACAACCCGACCGGTTCGATCAGCCCACCGGATGAGCTCGCCTGGCTGCTGGCCCACAAGCCCGCATCGACCCGCGTGCTGGTCGACGAGGCCTACCTGCAGTACAGCGGGCAGCCGAGCCTGATCGCGCAGGTAGCGCAGCGCGATGACCTGATCGTGCTGCGCACGTTCTCCAAGCTGTACGGCATGGCCGGCCTGCGCCTGGGCGTGGCGGCCGCACATCCCGACCGCCTGCGCGAACTGGCCAGCCTGGGCGACAACCCACTGCCCGTGCCAGCACTGGCCGCAGCACTGGCCAGCCTGCAGGATCCCCAGTTGATCGCGCAGCGGCGCCTGCAGAATGCCCAGGTGCGGCAGGCCACCATCGCGTGGCTGGGCAAGCGTGGTTTCAGCTGCGTCCCGTCGGAAGCGAACTGCTTCGTGGTGGATGTGCAGCGCGACGGTGCCGCCTTTGCCAAGGCGATGGCAGACAACGGCGTGGTGATCGGGCGAAGCTGGCCGATCTGGCCACAGCGCGTGCGCGTGACCGTCGGCACCGAAGAGGAGATGGCCGCGTTCCGCCGTGCGTTCGCGAAGGTGGCCGGCGTACCGGCCTGACCCTGTTGGTGGGGGCGAACCCTGGTTCGCCCCATCCACGCTTGGCGCGGATCTACTGTTGTGGGTGCCGACCGTTGGTCGGGGTGGGTGCCGACCGTTGGTC
>NZ_JAPTFO010000106.1:0-10562 GCF_030985515.1 Stenotrophomonas sp. Sm10 | reverse complement strand
CCCCACCCGCCTGTCCGGCCTGGAACCTCTGGTCATTACGCCCGACCTGCTGTTCGTCAACGTCGGCGAGCGCACCAATGTCACGGGAAGCGCGCAGTTCCGGAAGCTGATCAAGGAAGGCCGCTACGAAGAAGCGGTGGACGTCGCGCGCCAGCAGGTGGCCAACGGCGCACAGATCCTCGACGTCAACATGGACGAGGGCCTGATCGATTCGGAAGCGGCGATGACCCGCTACCTCAACCTGATCATGTCCGAGCCGGACATCGCGCGCATCCCGGTGATGGTCGATTCCTCCAAGTGGAGCGTGATCGAGGCCGGCCTGAAATGCCTGCAGGGCAAGAGCGTGGTCAACTCGATTTCGCTGAAGGAAGGCGAGGCGCTGTTCCGCGAGCACGCGCGCAAGGTGCTGCGCTACGGTGCTGCTGCGGTGGTGATGGCGTTCGACGAAAACGGGCAGGCCGACACCTGCGCGCGCAAGGTCGAAATCTGTACCCGTGCCTACCGCATCCTGGTCGACGAGATCGGTTTCCCGCCGCAGGACATCATCTTCGACCCGAACATCTTCGCCGTCGCTACGGGCATCGAAGAGCACGACAACTATGCAGTGGACTTCATCGAAGCCACCCGCATCATCAAGCAGACCCTGCCGCACTGCCACGTCTCCGGCGGCGTCTCCAACGTCTCGTTCTCCTTCCGCGGCAACGAAACGGTACGCCAGGCCATCCACTCGGTGTTCCTGTACCACGCGATCGCCGCCGGCATGGACATGGGCATCGTCAACGCCGGCGCGATGCCGATCTACGACGACCTGGAGCCGGACCTGCGCGAGCGCGTCGAGGACGTGATCCTCAACCGCCGAAGCGATGCCACCGAGCGTCTGCTGGAGATCGCCGAGCGCTACAAGGGCAAGAAGGGCGCGGCGAAGACCGAAGACCTGGCCTGGCGCGAAAAGCCGGTGGCACAGCGTTTGGCGCATGCCCTGGTACACGGCCTGGATGCCTTCGTCGAGGAAGACACCGAACTGGCCCGGCAGGCCTCCAGCCGCCCGCTGGATGTGATCGAAGGCCCGCTGATGGACGGCATGAACATCGTCGGCGACCTGTTCGGCGCCGGCAAGATGTTCCTGCCACAGGTGGTGAAATCCGCGCGCGTGATGAAGAAGGCCGTGGCCTACCTGCTGCCCTACATCGAAGCGGAAAAGACGCGCAGCGGTGACACCGCCAAGAGCAACGGCAAGATCATCATGGCTACGGTGAAGGGCGATGTGCATGACATCGGCAAGAACATCGTCGGCGTCGTACTGGCCTGCAACAACTTCGACGTGGTCGACCTCGGCGTGATGGTGCCGGCGCAGAAGATCCTCGATGCCGCCCGCGAGCACAACGCCGACCTGATCGGCCTGTCCGGGCTGATCACCCCGTCCCTGGAGGAGATGAGCCACGTTGCCCGCGAGATGGAGCGCCAGGGCTTCGACCTGCCGCTGCTGATCGGGGGTGCGACCACTTCGCGTGCGCACACCGCGCTGAAGATCGACCCGCACTACAAGGCGCCGACGGTATGGGTGAAGGATGCATCGCGAGCGGTTGGCGTTGCGCAGTCGCTGATCTCGCGTGATCTGCGCGAGGCCTTCGTTGCCGCCAACGAAGCCGACTATGCCGAAATCCGCGCGCGCCACCGCAACCGGGGCGACGCCAAGCGTCTGGTCACGCTGGAACATGCGCGCGGGCAGAAATTCCAGGGCGGCTGGGACAGTTACACGCCACCGGCACCGAATCAGCCCGGCCTGCACGTGTTCGACGACTATCCCCTGGCCGAACTGGTCGACTACATCGACTGGACGCCGTTCTTCCAGGCCTGGGAGCTGGCCGGCAAGTTCCCGGCGATCCTCACCGACGAGATCGTCGGCAGCCAGGCCAGCGAGCTGTACAAGGATGCCCGTGCGATGCTCGAGCGCATCGTCGGCGAGAAGTGGCTGACGGCCAAGGCCGTGTTCGGCCTGTGGCCGGCCAACAGCATCGGCGACGATGTCCGCGTGCAGCACGCACAGGGCGAAACCACCCTGCACTTCCTGCGCCAGCAGGTGGACAAGCCAGCCGAACGCCCGGATTTCTGCCTGGCCGATTTCATTGCACCGGCCGAAAGCGGAAAGCAGGACTGGATCGGCGCGTTCGCGGTCACTGCCGGTATCGGCATCGACACCCACGTCGCGCGCTTCGAGGCCGAGCATGACGACTACAACGCGATCCTGCTGAAGGCCCTCGCCGACCGCTTCGCCGAGGCACTGGCCGAGCGCCTGCACCAGCGCGTGCGTACAGAATTCTGGGGCTACGACCGCGCCGAGACGCTGGACAACGAAGCCTTGATCGACGAGCAGTACCGCGGCATCCGTCCGGCGCCAGGCTACCCGGCCTGCCCCGAGCACAGCGAGAAGCGCCGCCTGTTCGACCTGCTGCAGGCTGAGAAGAACGCTGGCATGGAACTGACCGAGAGCTTCGCGATGTTGCCCACGGCCGCTGTCTCCGGCTACTACTTCAGCCATCCGCAGAGCCAGTACTTCGTTGTCGGACGGCTCAGCCGCGAACAGGTCACCGACTATGCCCGGCGCAAGGGCGTGGACCGCGGCCAGGCCGAACGCTGGCTGGCCTCCAATCTCGACTACGATCCCGAATGAGGCGGTAGCGCCGGGCCATGCCCGGCGTCATCTCCCGTCCGCCGGGCATGGCCCGGCGCTACCGTGCATTATTCCCGCGATGACCGTTCCCGTTGCCCGCCTCTCAAGTTTCTACTTGTTCTACTACGCGGCGCTCGGCGCGTTCACGCCGTACTGGAGCCTGTTCCTGACCGCGCGCGGGATGAGCGTGACCGCGATCAGCGTGATGATGGGCCTGTGGTACGCCACCCGCGTGATCGCACCCAGTGCCTGGACCTCGCTGGCGGCCGCATCACCGCGACCGATCCGCCTACTGCGCGTCGGCTGCGTGCTGACCCTGCTCAGCTTCGCCGCCTTCCTGCTGCCCCTGCCGCAGCCGTGGATGTACCCGGCGATGATCGTGTTCTGCTTCTTCTACAACGCGGTGATGCCGCAGTTCGAGTCGATCACCCTCACCCACCTGGGCAACGACAGCCATCGCTACGGGCTGATCCGGGTCTGGGGCTCGCTCGGTTTCATCGCCGTGGTCACCCTGTTCGGCTGGCTGATCGAAGGCGATGGCGCCGGCAGCCACGCCGGATTGTTGCCCTGGATGATGCTGCCCCTGTTCGTGCTGCTGGTTGCCTCGGCCTTCAGCAACCATTACGCGCGCGACATCGGCAGGACGGCGGGGGATGCCAGCGGCTTCTGGCAGATCGTGCGCCGACCGCCGGTGCTGGCGTTCTTCCTGGCCGCGTTCATGGAGCAGCTGTCGTTCGGCCCGTACTACACGTTCTTCTCGGTCTACATGGACCATCACGGTTACCGTACCTCCACCCTGGGCCTGCTGTGGACCATCGGCGTGGTCTTCGAAGTGGGCGTGTTCTTCACCATCGGCCGCTTCTTCCGCCGCTACGACGCCAGCTGGATGCTGCTGATCGCACTGGTCAGTTCCTGCCTGCGCTGGGCCGTGACCGCATTGTTCCCGGAGAACCTGCCGGTAATGCTGCTGGCGCAGACCGCGCACGCGCTGGGCTTTGCCGCGTTCTTTGCGGCGGCGATGCAGATGCTGGCGACCTACTTCCCCGGTCGTCTCAATGGCCACGGCCAGGGACTGCTCTATGGATTCTCGTCGGGTGTCGGCGGGGTGCTGGGCGCGCTTATTGCCGGCCAGCTGTGGAAGATCGACGATGGCCGCACCGCGTTCCTGGCGGCTAGCGGGTTTGCCCTGATCGGCGCCCTGCTCTGCTTCTTCGCGCTGAGCCTGCCGCTGATGCGCGCGCGCCGGACCCACGGCGCACACTGACAACGCTCCGGTTCAGCGCTGCAGCAACACCTGCTCCAGCGAAGGCAGCAGCACGCGGTTGCCATGCGCGCTGAGATGATCGCCATCGAAGAACAGCGGGCGGCCATCGCGCTGCGCGGGACATAGCGCGTCGTCGCACAGCACCGGCAGCGGGTCCCACAGCACGCCCCCCGGCAGTCCATCGACCACCTGCCGCAGGCTGCCCAGCATGGGTGCCCGCAACGTTTCCATCGCGACGCGCGTGCTGTCCAGCCCGTTGCGGCAGACCTCGTTGCGCGCATTGAAGCGGTCCGAGCAGCGATAGGGGGGCGCCGGCAGCACCGGTTTGGGTGCCTCCAGCACGATGCGCACACCGCGCTCGGCCAGAGGCTTCCACTGCTTGATCGCCTCGGCCGCTTCGGCCTCACGCCCTGCCGTGGCCTCCGCTGTCAGTTCGCCCGCCAGCTGCGCCTGCGCATCGAACAGCACGAACTGATCGGACAGGCGCGGCACCCGCAGCGATACCAGAACCACGGCGTCCCCCGGCTGCGCGCGCTGCGCGATGTCGGCAAACACCGCTGCGTCGAAATCGGTGCAACCGGCCCCGGCACCGCGCCACTTCTGCAGGCTCACCTGCGGGCATCCGCCACGGCCATAGAGGGAGACCTCAGAGCCGGTTTCCAGCGCCAGGCGCTGCAGCAGCTCGATGTAGGCCATCGCATGCGAATCGCCGGCAACAAACACCCGCTTCGGCGCACCGGCCGGCAGCGGACGGTCGCAGTTTCCACGGGTAAAGGTGCGCGCACTGCCGCCTTCGAATCGATGCTTCGCGGCCACCAGAGCACAATCGGGATAATCACCCGCCACACTCTCGCCATTGGGATACCAATCGGCTGGATGCCGGCTGACGGTACTCAGCGACAGCCGCGGCGCCTGCAGGTAGAGCAATGCCTGGATGCCGGCGGCGCACAGCAGTACGACTGCGCCGCTCAGCACCCACCGGCCTGGACGCAGGCGCTGCGACAACGGGCCGCGGAAGGGTTGCTCGACCCAGCGCCACGATACCCATGACAGCAGCAGCACCAGCACCATCGCAGCGATCATCTGCGGTGGTGTCCGCAGGCCCACGGTCCAGCGCATCAGCACGAACACCGGCCAGTGCCACAGATACAGCGAGTACGACAGCAGGCCAATGCGGCGCATCGGAGCGCTGGCGAGCAGCCGCGCCACCCATGCCTGCGGATGATGATGCAGCGTCCAAAGCAGGCCTGCGGTGGCGAAGGCCGGCAGCAGGCCGTCAGGCCACGGCGAGCGCCCGGCACGCGAGGACCATAGAGCCCACCCCAGCAGGACCAGCGCCATCATGGCCAGCAGGGAAAACACCGGCGCAGCGCGCTTCAGTGCCTGACTGGTTGCGGGGTCCAGCGTTTGCCGCACGTGCAGCAGCTGGAACAGCACCACGCCCACGCCCAGTTGCCAGAGACGGGTGCTGGTGGCGTAGAACGCCCACGATGGCGGCGCCTCGCGCAGACCCAGCACCGCAGCGTGCAGCAGCGATGCCATGCTGACCAGTGCGAACAGGCCCAGGCTGATCCAGCGCCCGCGCGCGCCACGTGCCCAGGCCAGGAACAGCAACGGGAACAGCAGGTAGAACTGCTCTTCCACACCCAGCGACCAGGTATGGGTGTAGGGATTGAATTCGGCCTTGGGCGCGAAGTAATCGTTGCCGATCGCCGCCAGCACCCAGTTGCTGAAGCCGAACAACGCCATCAGCCCCGTCTTGTCGCTGGCTTCGCTGAGCCACGACTCAGGAATGAACAGCACGCTCGCCACAGCGGTCAGCAACACGCACGCCAGCAGCGCCGGTGCGATACGACGGATGCGGCGCGCATAGAAGCGCAGCATCGACTGCCCCAGCGACAGCGGCGGCAGCCGATGTACCGACGCGCTGACCACGAAACCGGAGATGACGAAGAACACGTCCACGCCGGTAAACCCGCCCGGCAACCAGCCCGGGTCCAGGTGGAACACGATGACAGCCAGCACGGCGATCGCGCGCAGGCCGTCAATGTGCGGCACGTAGCCGCGGCTTGGATCAGCGGTCATCCCTTCCTCCGCGGCCGCGGGGGCAACGCGCCCACGGCGATCACGCGTTTACCAGACCAGGTCGTCCGGCACCTGGTACTGTGGGTCCGCGTACGGATCTTCCTCGGCCGGCGCATTCGGATCGACCTTCAGCGCCACCGACGGGGCGAACACTGCCTCGCACTGTGCCAGCACCTCGGCGGTCACCAGCAGGTAGCGGCCGTTGAGCTGGACCACGCCCAGCTCACCGGCATTGAGCGCGGTCAGCTGTTCGGCGGTCACATAGATGCGCTTGATCTTGCCGCCGTACGGGAAGTGGCGGGCAATGTCCGCCTCCTCGGCATTGAGGCTTTTGCCCTGCAGCAGCGCTTCCAGCTTGGTCTTCGCCTCACGGCGCACGCGTGCTTCTTCCTGCTTCAGGCGCTCGGCCTCGATGCGCTCTTCCTTCTCCCGCTGCGCACGGATCGCATAGGCCTTGGCCAGGTCCATCTCTTCGGCGCTGCGCGGCTTGCGCGGCCCCTGCTGCCCTTGGCCACCACGCGCCTGCCCACCGGGCTTGCCCGCCCCACCATGGCCATGCCCGCGACGCTCGCCGGGCTTGTGCTCGCCCTTGCCTGCGCCCTGCGGCTTTGCATTGCCGTTGCCACCCTTGCCCTGCGGGCGGCCGTCACGGCGGGGGCCATCATTCTTGCGCTCGGGCTTGGGCGCGGGCTTGAAGCCCAGGCCCATCAGCTGGTCGCGGAGGGTATCGCTCATAGGATTCGGATCAGTAGTGCGGCGGCGGCGGTTCGCTCGCCGGATCGGAAGAATTCAGTGCGTTGCGGACCTTGCCCAGGTCCTCCAGCAGGACGCGCAGCACATCGGCATTGCGCATGCCCTGCATGCGGGCATCAGCCAGCGCATCGCTCAACTCGGCCAGCGCCTGTTCCTGGAAGGACACGCGCATCTCCAACTCGACCAGGCGCGCTTCCAGCGCCTGCTCGCGTTCGGTCGGTAGATCAGACATGCAGCGAACGCCCCCGGCCGATGCCGTAGTACGCCAGGCCGGCGGCTTCCACTTCGGCCGGCTCATAGAGGTTGCGGCCGTCGAACACCACCGCGTCCTTCAGCTGCTCGCGCAGCTTCTGGAAATCGGGACTGCGGAACTGCTTCCACTCGGTCACCACGACCAGGGCGTCCGCGCCCTGCAGCGCTTCGTCAGCATTGCTGCAGAACACCAGGTCATCGCGTTCGCCGAAGATGCGCTGCGATTCGTGCATTGCTTCCGGATCGTAGGCACGCACCGTGGCACCGCCTTCCCACAGCTGCGCCAGCAGGCGACGGCTGGAGGCTTCACGCATGTCATCAGTGTTCGGCTTGAAGGCCAGGCCCCACACGGCGAAGGTCTTGCCGCGCACCCCTTCGTCCTCGCCCTTGTCGTAATGACGCTGGATGAGGGCGAACAGATGGCCCTTCTGTGCATCGTTGACCGCTTCCACTGCATTGAGCAGTTTCGGCTCCAGGCCATGCTGCTGGGCGGTACGGGCCAATGCCTGCACGTCCTTCGGGAAGCACGAGCCGCCGTAGCCGGCGCCCGGGTAGATGAAGTGCCAGCCAATGCGCGGGTCCGAGCCGATGCCCTGGCGGACCTGCTCGACGTCGGCACCGACGCGTTCGGCAATGTTGGCGATTTCGTTCATGAATGAAATCTTGGTTGCCAGCATCGCATTGGCGGCGTACTTGGTCAGCTCGGCCGAACGCACGTCCATCTCGACCACGCGGTCGTGGTTGCGGTTGAACGGCGCGTACAGGCGGCGCATTACCGCTACCGACTCATCGCTGGTCGCACCGATGATGATGCGGTCCGGGCGCATGCAATCGGCGACTGCGTCGCCTTCCTTCAGGAATTCCGGATTGGACACCACGTCGAAGGTGATGTCCGCGCCACGCGCGGCCAGCTCTTCGGCAATGGCGGCGCGCACCTTGTCGGCGGTACCCACCGGCACCGTCGACTTGTTGACCACCACGGTGGGCACGCTCATGTGCCGGCCGATGGTACGGGCAACGGCCAGCACGTACTGCAGATCGGCGCTGCCATCCTCGTCCGGCGGGGTACCCACGGCGATGAACACTACCTGGCCATGCGCGATCGCCGACGCGGCATCGGTAGTGAATGCCAGCCGCGACGCGGCGTGGTTGGCCTTCACCATCGGCTCCAGGCCAGGCTCATAGATGGGAATGACGCCCTGGTTGAGGCCATCTACCTTGGCCTGGTCGATATCGACGCAGACCACCTGATGACCGACATCGGCCAGGCAGGTACCGGTCACCAGTCCAACGTAACCCGTACCAAAAATCGCAACGCGCATATCCGTATTCGCTCCTCGATGACTTACGGCAGGACGCCCAGTAGCTCGACGTCGAACGTCAAAGTCGCGTTCGGGCCGATCGGGCCGCCGGGAGTGCCGTTCTCACCGTAGGCGAGTTCGCCCGGGATCCAGAAGCGGTACTTCGAACCGACCGGCATCAGCGCAACGCCTTCGGTCCAGCCCTTGATCACCTGGTCCAGGCCGAACTCAGCCGGCTGGCGGCCGTAGGAACTGTCGAACACGGTGCCGTTGAGCAGCTTGCCTTCGTAGTTCACGCGCACCTTGCTGCTCGGCAGCGGACGCTCGCCGCTACCCGGGCGGATCACCTGGTACTGCAGGCCCGACGCGGTGGTCACCACGCCCGGCTGGGTCTTGTTCTTGGCCAGGAACGCATTGCCTTCCTCGCGGTTGGTCTGCGCAGCGGCGGCGGCCTTGGCCTGCATTTCGGCCTGCTTGCTGCCCATGAAGGCCTGAATGGTGGCGGTCGCGTCAGCTTCCGTCATCTTCGGCTGTCCCTTGCTCAGGCCGGTGCTGATCGCGTCAAACAGCGAGGCGACGTCGATGTCATCCTTCAGCTGCGCCAGCGACGGGCCCACCGAGTAGGAACCGATCATCTGCGAGACCTTGACGCGGTCGACCTTCGGCGGCTGCGAACCCGGCGCCACGCCCGGCACCTGCTGGCCGCTGCGGGCCATCACGACCTGGCGCAGGGCCGCGTCGGTGGCCTTGGCCTGTTCCTGGGTGATCTGCGGCTGCAGGCCTTCGAACGAACGCTCCACGGCGGTGCGCAGCGCGGCCACGTCGATCTCATCGGCGATCGGAGTGAACGACTTGGCCACGTCCAGGCCGATGGCGTAGCCCAGCTTCTGCTTGGGGGAATTCAAGGTTGCGGTCTCCTTGGCGGCTGCGGGGGCAGCCGGTTGTTGCGACAGAGCGACACCCGAAGTGCCCATCGCCAGAATCAGAACCGACGCCGCGGCGCCGCGCATTCCCATCTTCATTCGCTGCATTCCTGGAAGTGTCTGGGCGCCGACGTCGGCGCGAAAAGGATCATTGTCGCACGCATGCCGTCGATGTCGAGGCATGCGTGCCGGATATCAATGCGTGGCGGCGGCCGCCAGCGCCTTGTCGATGGCCGCGATCAGCTGCGGATCGTCCGGCGTCACCTTGCTGGCGAACTGGGCGATGACCTTGCCATCGCGGCCCACGAGGTACTTGTGGAAGTTCCAGGCCGGCGCAACGCCGGTCGCTGCGGTCAGCCGCTGGTACAGCGGCGTGGCCTGCGGACCGACCACATGCACTTTCTCGAACATCGGGAACCTGACGCCGTAGGTCAGGGTGCAGAAGTCCTGGATCTGCTTCTCGTCACCGGGCTCCTGGCCCTTGAAATCGTTGGACGGGAAGCCGAGCACCGCGAAGCCCTTGCCGGCGTACTGCCTGTGCAGCGCCTCCAGGCCTTCGTACTGAGGGGTATAGCCACACTTGCTGGCGGTATTGACCACCAGCAGCACCTGGCCGTGGTAGCGCTGCTGCAGGTTGACCTGCTGCTTGCCAGCCAGCGGCCGGTAGCTGACGTCGAGCAGGTCGGCGGCCAGCGCATTGGCCGAGGCTGCCAGGCCGAGGGCCAGCAGAGTCAACAGGGACAGGCCGCGGAAGCGGTGCGGGAAGGCGGTCGACAGGGGCATGGGAACGTTCCGCAATAGCCGTTTCAAGGGTCCGGCCAGCATCGGCCGGGAATCGGCCGAACTATAGCACCGGGCCCTGTGGCACCTGTCGGCCCCGCCGTGGCACAGCTTTGCCGGGCCTGGCGACAGCCTGTGGGAAACGGCCGCGGCGCGTCGTCATTGACATAGGATTGACGTGACTGAATGGAAGGCGGTCAGGAAAGCCGGTTTCACAACCAAGTTTTCCTTTATTATCAATTGCCTGGATGGATATGGCGCGTTCTTGACCGCCCCTGCCATCAGTTGGGTGATGCGGGGGCTTGCACCCCGGCGTGCCGGTGTTATAGTTGCATACAACACCAGTCACCTGAGACAGGGGGAAGCCATGAACGTCCGGATCCGTCGCAACCTCACCGCACACGCGGCCGTCGCTGTTTCGACCCTGCTCGTGCTGGCCTGGTGGGCCACGCCCACCGCCCCTGCTTCGGCCGCTGCCGAAAGTGCGCAGGACGCGACGCTCTCCCCGGCAGGGAATGCCACCCCCTCCTCCC
>NZ_JAPTFO010000105.1:0-10887 GCF_030985515.1 Stenotrophomonas sp. Sm10 | reverse complement strand
GCGAAGCACTGCTTCGCAAGCGCCCGAACGCACAGCCGCCAGCGGCTGGGCCGGGCCCCGGAGGGGGACTTGCAGCGCCCCCCGCGACCGGACCCATCCCGCCACCCCACAGGAAACCCGCTTCTGCTTCGGCTGTTGCTGTTGCTCCAGCTCGCAGCAGGGTGCAGGGCTGCAAGCCCTGCCGATCAACACCCTGCTTACGAACGGCTGACGTGACGCTCATGCGCCATGCGCGAGGCTGTCTGCTTGGCTGTTCGAGTGGAGGTGGCAACGGTGCACTGGCAAAGCGCACAGGCCTACGCATGGCCGTTGGGATTGGCAGCAGTAGTGGGTGGCATCGGCGCGTGGCTGATCCTGTGGATCTATCACCGGCTGAAAGGGCGTGATCGCCGGCGTGCGCGCATCGGTCGTGTGCTCGGGCTGCCGATGGCCACTGCATGGCCGCTGCTGCTGTTGATTCCCGCCCTGCAGGCCACGCCGCTGCAGGATCCGTTGCTGGGCCATCTGCAGCATGTGCTGCACATCGCGTTGACTGCCTGCTTCATCTGGTTGCTGGTACGTGCGGTGGCGGCGGGCGAGCGCGCAATCCTGCGCAGCCATCCCATTGATGTCTCCGACAATCTGGAAGCGCGCCGCATCCAGACCCAGACGCGCGTGCTCAGCCGGGTGCTGATGGGCGGCATCATCGTGCTGGGCGCATCGCTGGTGCTGCTGACGTTTCCGATGGTGCAGAAGATCGGTACCGCGCTGCTGGCCTCGGCCGGCCTGATCGGCCTGGTGGCCGGTATCGCGGCCAAGCCGGTGTTCGGCAACCTGATCGCCGGCCTGCAGATCGCGTTGACGCAGCCGATCCGCCTGGATGACGTGGTGATCGTGGAAGGCGAGTGGGGACGCATCGAGGAGATCGGAAGCAGTTACGTGGTGGTGCGTATCTGGGATGAGCGGCGGATGGTGGTGCCGTTGACCTGGTTCATCGAGAACCCGTTCCAGAACTGGACGCGGCGTAGTGCCGACCTGCTCGGCACAGCCTTCCTGTGGCTGGATTATCGTGCCCCGATTGCGGCGATCCGTGCTGAACTGGAGCGCATCTGCCGGGGCGAAGCGTTGTGGGATGGCCGAGTCTGCGTGACCCAAGTGACTGAAACCAGTGAGCGTGCAATCCAGATCCGCCTGCTGGTCAGTGCGCGCAGCTCCGGCGACGCGTTCGACCTGCGTTGCCTGGTACGCGAGCGCATGCTCGATTTCCTCGCGCGTGAGCATCCGCAGTCGCTGCCGCAGGTGCGTGCGCGACTGCAGCATGCAGACGAGCTGGACATGCCGCGTGGTCCTCGTGCACGCACTGCAGATGTGCGTTCGCCGGGGGCTGAAGACGGTGAGGCGGCGATCGTGCCAGCGGAGCCCGACCAGCCGCTGTAGAGCCGAGCCATGCTCGGCTGCTTTCGATTTTCCGTTGAAGCCGAGCGTGGGCTCGGCTCTACAGAAACACGATCACGGCTCGCCGGCGTCGATCAGCGCGTCGGTATCGAAATGCGGCGGGCGCCGTGCGCGCGTGCGCTGCTCGTAGGCGTAGGCCATCTCGATCAGCTTCGGCTCGCTCCAGGCGGTGCCCATGAACAGCAGGCCGACGGGAAGGCCGTTGATCTGGCCCATCGGCACAGTCAGGCTGGGATAGCCAGCCACAGCGGCAGCGCTGTAGCTCTCGCCGGGGAAATCGTCGCCTTCGCTGCGGATCGGCCACGCCACGCCGGTGGTGGGGGCCACCAGCGCATCAAGCTGGTGGGCGGCGAGGGCAGCGTCAATGCCTTCCGGGCCCGCCAACCGGCGTGCATCGCTGCGCGCGCGGATATAGGCCGGGTCGGCCAGGCCGGCGGTGGCGTCGGCCGCCACCAGCAGTTCCTGGCCGAACAGGCCCAGCTCCTGCTTGCTGTGCGCCTGGTTGAAGGCGATCAGTTCGGCCAGGCTGCGCAGCGGGGCGCGATGGGCGCTGAAGTAGCGCTCCAGCCCGGCCTTGAATTCGTACAGCAGCAGCGTGCGCTCGGCCTCGGCCCAAGCGCCCTGGTTGGGCAGCTCCACCGGCACCACCACGGCGCCGGCGCGACGCAGCTCGGTCGCCGCCTGTTCGATCAGTGGCGGCATGCCCCGGTACTTCAGCAAGGGTGTCTGCAGCAGTCCGATGCGCTTGCCGCGCAGGCCCTGGGGGTCGAGTCGCGCGGTGTAGTCGTAGACCGCGCGGCCGGGCATGGTCGCGGTGGCCGGGTCGGCATCATCGCGGCCGGCGATCGCGGTCAGCACGGCGGCAGCGTCGGCGACACTGCGCGCCATCGGACCGGCGGTGTCCTGGCTGAAGGAAATCGGGATGATGCCGTCGCGGCTGACCAAGCCTACCGTCGGCTTGAGGCCGACGATGCCATTGATCGCCGCCGGGCAGACGATGCTGCCGTCGGTTTCGGTACCGATTGCTGCGCTGGCGAGGTTGGCGGCCACGGCTACCGCGCTGCCGCTGCTGGAGCCACAGGGCGAATGGCTCAGCCGATAGGGATTGCGGGTCTGGCCGCCGCGCGCGCTCCAGCCGGAGATCGAATCATTGCCGCGGAAATTGGCCCATTCGCTGAGGTTGGTCTTGCCCAGCACGATGGCGCCGGCATCGCGCAGCCGGCGCACCAGGTAGGCATCGTCCGGACGGAAGCTCTGCAGGGCCAGAGAGCCGGCACTGGTGGCCATCGGCGCGGCGTTGATGTTGTCCTTCAACAGCAGCGGGATGCCGTGCAGCGGGCCGCGCAGGTGGCCGCTACGGCGCTCGCGGTCGCGCGCGGCGGCTTCCTTCAGGGCATCGGAGTTGAGCTCGATCACCGCGCGCAGGCGCGGCCCGGCGCGGTCCAGGGCGGCGATGCGCTGCAGGTAGGCCTGGGTCAGGGTGGTGCTGTCCAGTTCACCGGCGGTCATCCGCGCCTGCAGGTCGGCAATATCGGTTTCGGCGTACGGGAACGGCACGTTGCGGCTCGCAGGTTCGGCCGCATGCGCGCTGGGCGTGGCCGGGCTGCAGCCAGCCGAAAGCAGCGCCGGCAGCGCGGCGAGCAGGCAGGTCAGCAGAGGCGGCAAGGACGGGCGCATGGGGCGGCTTGGTCGGCTCCAATCCCCAGTGTAGCGAGTGCTCAGCGGTGGCGCTTGCGCAGGTCGCGGGCGAGTACGTAGACCACGATCAGGTTGATGGCCAGGATCGTCCACGACGGCCAGCCGGGATGGCGGATGATCGCGAAGATGTCGAAGGGCAGGTACAGGGCAGCGGTCAGGCAACCCAGCCAGGAGGCCCAGGCCTTGGCCCGCCACAGGCCCCAGGCTTCGACCAGGTGCAGCAGTCCGTAACCGATCATCCCCGCCGCGGCCAGGTGGACCGCGTCGGGGCTGATCATGTGCAGCAGCGAGGGCAGGGTGCCGTGGTCCGGATCCAGGCTGAAACGCCGGATCAGGGCCATGATGCCGTGCCGCAGCGGCTGCGGTCCGAGCACTTCCAGCCCGGTGGCAGCCAACAGTGCCAGCATCGCCTTGCTCGCTTCGAGCAGGGCGATGACGTGCAGGCCCGGATGCCGGTGTGGATCCGGGTTGTAGCCGCTCTGGCTCACGGGGTGCTGGCTCAGCCGCCGCGCGAAGCCTTCTTGCGGTCGCTCTCGGTCAGGAACTTCTTGCGCAGGCGGATCTCCTTCGGGGTGATCTCGACCAGCTCGTCGTCTTCGATGAAGTCCAGGGCCTGTTCCAGCGAGTACTTGATCGCCGGGGTCAGCTGGATCGCATCATCCTTGCCCGAAGCGCGCATGTTGGTCAGCGGCTTGGTCTTGATCGCGTTGACGGTCAGGTCGTTGTCCTTGGAGTGGATGCCGACCAGCTGGCCTTCATACACGTTGTCACCTTCGGCGGCGAAGAGCTTGCCGCGTTCCTGCAGTGGGCCCAGCGAGTAGGCCGGGGTGACGCCCGGCGCATTGGCGATCATCACGCCGTTGATGCGCTTGGCGATCGCGCCCTGTTCCTTCGGGCCGTAGTGGTCGAACACATGGAACAGCAGGCCCGAACCCTGGGTCAGGGTCTTGAACTCGTTCTGGAAACCAATCAGGCCACGGGCCGGGATCTGGTATTCCAGGCGCACGCGGCCCTTGCCGTCCGATTCCATGTTCTTCAACTGGCCCTTGCGGGTGCCCAGCTTTTCCATCACGCCGCCCTGGTGGACTTCTTCGATGTCCACCACCAGCTGCTCGATCGGCTCCATCAGCTGGCCGTCGATTTCCTTGATGATCACTTCCGGGCGCGACACGGCCAGCTCGTAGCCTTCGCGGCGCATGTTCTCGATCAGCACCGACAGGTGCAGTTCGCCACGGCCGGAGACCAGGAACTTGTCGGCGTCTTCCAGCTGCTCGACCTTCAGGGCCACGTTGTGGACCTTTTCACGGTCCAGGCGGTCCTTGATCTGGCGGCTGGTCAGGAACTTGCCACCGGACAGGTCCTTGTTGCCGGCGAACGGCGAGTTGTTCACCTGGAAGGTCATCGAGATGGTCGGCTCGTCGACGGTCAGCGCCGGCAGGGCTTCCGGGAAGTCCGGTGCGCAGATGGTGTCGGAGATGGTCAGCTCCTGGATGCCGGAGATGGCCACGATGTCGCCGGCCTCGGCCGAATCCTGCTCGATGCGCTCCAGGCCCATGAAGCCCAGCACCTGCAGCACCTTGCCGTTGCGCTTCTTGCCTTCACGGTCGATGACCGCGACCTGCATGTTCTTCTTCAGGGTGCCGCGCTGGATGCGGCCGATGCCGATCACGCCCACGAAGTTGTTGTAGTCCAGCTGGCTGATGCGCATCTGGAACGGGCCTTCCGGGTCCACTTCCGGCTTCGGCGCGTGCTTCATGATCGCTTCGTACAGCGGGGTCATGTCGCCGTCGCGCACGGTGTCTTCCAGGCCGGCGTAGCCATTCAGGCCCGAGGCGTAGACGATCGGGAAGTCCAGCTGCTCGTTGGTGGCACCGAGCTTGTCGAACAGGTCGAAGACCTGGTCGATCACCCACTCCGGACGGGCGCCCGGACGGTCGACCTTGTTGACCACGACGATCGGCTTGAAGCCCATCGCGAAGGCCTTCTGGGTAACGAAGCGGGTCTGCGGCATGGGACCGTCCATCGCATCGACCAGGATCAGCACGGTGTCGACCATCGACAGCACGCGCTCGACCTCACCGCCGAAGTCGGCGTGGCCGGGGGTGTCGACGATGTTGATCCGGTTCTTGATGCCGGTCTTCTTGTCTTCCCAGGTGATGGCGGTGTTCTTGGCCAGGATGGTGATGCCGCGTTCCTTTTCCTGGTCGTTGCTGTCCATCACGCGCTCGGCGAGGACGGTACGCTCGGACAGGGTGCCGGACTGCTTCAGCAGCTGGTCGACCAGGGTGGTCTTGCCATGGTCGACGTGGGCGACGATGGCGATGTTGCGAAGATTTTCGATGGACATACGAAAGGGGGCCAGTCGGCGCCGGATTTGGAAAAAGAAGTCCAACATTATACGTCGAACTTGACGATTCGCGAAAAGGTGGATTTCACGCCCGTCACGGGGCCCATTCAGCTGGGCCGCCACACGGCCGAGGCCGCCAGACCGTCGCGCGGGCTGCCCCGCCGGCGGCTGAAGCCCGGGTCTGCGCCCATGGTCGAAGCCGCCGCCGCCGCAAGGCAGGTGTAAACTAGGTGGCTAGACGCGTTCCCCTCTGCATCAAGGATCTTCATGTCCCTCATCGCCACTTTCGACACCACCCAGGGCCCGATCAAGGTCGAGCTGTTCGCCGACAAGGCGCCGCTGACCGTGGCCAACTTCGTGAACCTGGTCAAGCACGGCTTCTATGACGGCCTGATCTTCCATCGCGTGATCGCCGACTTCATGATCCAGGGCGGCTGCCCGCAGGGCCGTGGCACCGGCGGCCCGGGCTACAAGTTCGAAGACGAAAAGAATGGCGTGAAGCACGAGGTCGGCTCGCTGTCGATGGCCAACGCCGGCCCGAACACCAACGGCAGCCAGTTCTTCATCACCCACATCAAGACCGATTGGCTGGACGGCCGCCACACCGTCTTCGGCAAGGTCCTGGAAGGCCAGGCCATCGTCGATTCGGTCAAGCAGGGCGACGTGATCCATTCGATCACCCTGGAAGGCGACGTCGACGCCGTGCTGGCCGCCCAGGCCGACCGCGTCGCCGAGTGGAACAAGCACCTCGCCGCCTGATCCCCCTTCGAAACGGCCACCCACGGGTGGCCGTTTCCCTGTTCCCCGCCGCCCGCCAGGCCTGCGTGGCTCCGCCCGCGGCGTCCCATCAAACGCTTGCAAGCAAGAGGAAACCCCCATGAAAGCACCCGTTCGTGTTGCCGTGACCGGCGCCGCCGGCCAGATCGGTTATGCCCTGCTGTTCCGCATCGCCTCCGGCGAAATGCTGGGCAAGGACCAGCCGGTCATCCTGCAGCTGCTGGAACTGCCGGTCGACAAGGCCCAGGCCGCCCTGAAGGGCGTGATGATGGAGCTGGAAGACTGCGCCTTCCCGCTGTTGGCCGGCATGGTCGGCACCGATGACGCCGAAGTCGCGTTCAAGGACGCCGACATCGCCCTGCTGGTCGGCGCGCGTCCGCGCGGCCCGGGCATGGAGCGCAAGGACCTGCTGCTGGAAAACGCCAAGATCTTCACCGCCCAGGGCGCGGCGCTGAACAAGGTCGCCAGCCGTGACGTGAAGGTGCTGGTGGTCGGCAACCCGGCCAACACCAACGCCTACATCGCCATGAAGTCGGCCCCGGACCTGAAGCCGGAAAACTTCACCGCCATGCTGCGCCTGGACCACAACCGCGCGCTGAGCCAGCTGTCGGCCAAGCTCGGCAAGCCGGTCGGTGGCATGGAGAAGCTGGTGGTGTGGGGCAACCACAGCCCGACCATGTACCCGGACTACCGTTTCGCCACCGCCGATGGTGCGTCGATCGCCGATGCGATCAACGACCAGGAGTGGAACGCCAACACCTTCATCCCGACCGTCGGCAAGCGCGGCGCGGCGATCATCGAAGCCCGCGGCTCGTCCTCGGCTGCTTCGGCCGCCAACGCCGCCATCGACCACGTGCGTGACTGGGTGCTGGGCAGCAACGGCAAGTGGGTCACCATGGGCGTGCCGTCCGACGGTTCCTACGGCATTCCGGAAGGCGTGATCTTCGGTTTTGCCGTGACCACCGAGAACGGCAAGTACACCCTGGTCAAGGATCTGCCGATCGACGACTTCAGCCAGAAGTACATCGACAAGACCCTGGCCGAGCTGGAAGAAGAGCGCGCCGGCGTCGCCCACCTGCTGGGCTGATGCAGGCGGTACCGGCTCCGGACGGTACGTCTTCCATCAAGGTAGGTACCGACCGCTGGTTGGTACGCAGAAAGCGGGGAGGCTTCGGCTTCCCCGTTTTCATTTGGAATTCCTGGAACCGCATGATCCACCTGCACTACATCGATGACGCACTGCTGGTGGCCGAGAAGCCGGCTGGCCTGTTGTCCGTACCCGGCCGCAGCGCCGAGAACCAGGACTGCGTGGTCGCGCGCCTGCAGGCGCTGTATCCGGATGCGTTGACCGTGCACCGCCTGGACCAGGTGACTTCCGGCCTGCTGCTGCATGCGCGCGGCAAGGACATGCAGGCGGCGTTGTCGATGCAGTTCGAGCAGCGCCAGGTCGGCAAGCGGTATGAAGCGGTGGTGCAGGGGCTGCTCGAGGGTGATTCCGGTGAAGTGGACCTGCCGTTGATCGTGGACTGGCCGAACCGGCCGAAGCAGAGGGTCGACCATGAGCGCGGCAAGCCGGCGCTGACGCGTTGGCGCGTGCTGGTGCGCGATGTTGAAGCGCGGCGCACGCGCGTGGCGTTGGAACCGATCACCGGCCGCAGCCATCAGCTGCGCCTGCACATGGCCAGTCTCGGTCATCCCATCGTCGGTGACGTGCTGTATGACGCGGCACCGGCGCAACGCGTGTATCTGCATGCGCGCAGCCTGCGGTTTACGCATCCGCTGACGGGCGAGGCGCTCGTGTTCGAGTCTGCGGCTCCGTTCTAGGGGTTCGGCAGGGCTTGCAGCCCTGCACCTGCTACGAACCGGAGCAACGCGAAAGGCCAAGGCGGCTCTGGTTTTCTACTTGTTGGGCGGGGCGGTGTGGGTTGGCAGGACACGCCGTAAACCCATCCATGGGGGCTCGATGGCGCCATCCATGGCGCCAACGGTCCTGCCAACCCACACCGCCCCGCCTTCGACAGATCTCCGGTGACGGATGGTCTATCCACGCTTTGCGTGGATCAAATCCATCGGAATCGAATATTTCGACAATTGATCGAAAAGGATCCACGCATGGCGTGGATCTACCGTGTCGACCAAGGTCGACACCCACCAGAGCAATACGCCGTTCCGACAGATGGCAGGAAACTGTCGAAGGCGGGGTGGGTCCGGTTGCGGGGGCGTGAGCGCCATGGATGGCGCGACCGAGCCCCCATGGGTGAGGGCGCTTCGCTTGCGAAGCATTGCTTCGCAAGCGCCCGAACGCCCAGCCGCCAGCGGCTGGGCCGGACTGGGGATTCACGGCGTCCCCCGCAACCGGAGCCACCCCGCCATCCCCCAGGAAACCAGCTTCTGCTGTTGCTGATGCTGTTGCCGGCCAGCGGCCGGCACTACCACGGGTGCAGGGCTGCAAAGCCCTGCAGAACAAACCCACCCCCCTACCAAGGTAGGGCGGCCCGCGCGCCAGCGCCGGACTATCCTCGAACCCATGACTTCGTCTGGGAGGGCTGCGTCATGAACTACGAGGAAACCTACCGTCGCTCGATCGACGAGCCGGAGGCCTTCTGGGGCGAGGAAGCCAAGCGCATCCATTGGCACAAACCGCCGCAGCAGGTGCTCGACTACAGCAATCCGCCGTTCCGGCGCTGGTTCGTCGGCGGCGAAACCAATCTCTGCTACAACGCCGTCGACCGCCACCTGGCCGAGCGCGCCGACCAGCTCGCACTGGTCGCCATCTCCACCGAAACCAACAGCACCCGCGAAATCACCTATCGCCAGCTGTATCGCGAAGTGAACGACTTCGCCGCCGTGCTCAGGCACCTCGGCGTCGGCCATGGTGACCGCGTGGTGATCTACATGCCGAACATGGCCGAAGCCGTGTTCGCGATGCTGGCCTGTGCGCGCATCGGTGCGGTGCACTCGGTGGTGTTTGGTGGCTTCGCCGCGCACAACCTGGCGCTGCGCATCGACGATGCGAAGCCGAAGCTGCTCATCGCCGCCGATGCCGGCATGCGCGGTGGCAAGCTGATTCCGTACAAGCCGATGGTTGACGCGGCCTGCGCCGAAGCGGCTTCGCCGCCACCGCATGTGCTGATCGTGTCGCGCGGGCTGGATGCCGCCGAACCACGCGTGCCGGGCCGTGATGTGGAGTACGCCACGCTGCGTGCACAGATCGGGGAAGCGGATGTGCCGGTGCAGTGGCTGGAAGCGAGCGAGCCGAGCTACCTGCTGTACACCTCCGGCACCACCGGCAAGCCGAAGGGCGTGCAGCGCGACGTGGGTGGCTATGCGGTGGCAATGGCCCAGTCGATGGAGACCGTGTTCGACTGCAAGCCGGGCCAGGTGATGTTCTCCACCTCCGATGTCGGCTGGGCGGTGGGCCATTCCTACAACGTGTACGGCCCGCTGATCGGTGGCTGCACCTCGCTGCTGTACGAAGGGCTGCCGACGAATCCGGATCCGGGCATCTGGTGGGCGCTGTGCGAGCAGTACAACGTGCGCACCATGTTCTCGTCGCCCACCGCCATCCGCGTGCTGAAGAAGCACGATGCGGACTTCATCCATCGCCACGACCTGCGCGCCCTGAAGTACCTGTTCCTGGCCGGCGAGCCGCTGGACGAACCGACCGCGCACTGGATCAGCGAAGCGCTGGGCAAGCCGATCATCGACAACTACTGGCAGACCGAAACCGGCTGGCCGGCACTGACCCTGCTGCCGGGCCTGGAGATGAAGCCGGTGCGCTTCGGTTCGCCGGGTTTCCCCAATCTCGGCTATCGGATGAAGGTGATCGACGAGAACACCGGTGAGGAAGTCGCACCGGGGCAGAAGGGCGTGCTGGTGGTGTCGCCGCCGTTGCCGCCGGGCTGCATGAGCACGGTGTGGAATGATGACAGCCGCTTCCTGCAGAGCTACTTCAGCCACTTCAAGGAACTGCTGTACAGCTCGCTGGACTGGGCGATCCGCGACGACGATGGCTACACCTTCATCCTCGGCCGTACCGATGATGTGATCAACGTGGCCGGGCACCGTCTGGGCACGCGCGAGATCGAGGAGGCCATTTCGAGCCACCCGCGCGTGGCCGAGGCAGCGGTGATCGGCGTCAAGGACGAACTGAAGGGGCAGGTGCCGCTGGTGTTCGTCACCCTCAAGCAGGGCCTGGATGGCGAGGATCCGGCGCCGGTGGTGGCCGAGATGATGGCCACGGTGACCACCTCGCTCGGCGCGGTGGCGCGCCCGGCGCACGTGCACGTGGTCAACGCGCTGCCCAAGACCCGTTCGGGCAAGCTGCTGCGGCGCTCGTTGCAGGCGTTGGCCGAGCAGCGCGACCCGGGCGACCTGTCGACGCTGGACGACCCCGGCGCGCTGGAGGAGATCCGCCGCGCGCTGGGCCGCTGACCTGCTTCTGTAGAGCCGAGCCGATGCTCGGCTCCGCATGCCTTGCCAAAGCAGCCGAGCATGGGCTCGGCTCTACAGGGGAGGCCGTTGCTGCACCGCAGCTTCCTCCCTGCAACCGGTGCGCTAAGCTCGGTTGCAGGGGGGGGGGGGCCCGCCGGGGGGCGCCGGCGGGGGGGCGGCGGGGGGGGGGGGGGGAG
>NZ_JAPTFO010000104.1:0-10915 GCF_030985515.1 Stenotrophomonas sp. Sm10 | reverse complement strand
GGGATCGGACCCCTGATTGATTTCGATATCTGACAGAAGTGTCGACCAAGGTCGACACCTACCAACAGCCGCGGAAATCTGTCAGAGGTGGGGCGGTGTCGGAGTGCGGGGTGTCAGCCGCATGGATGCGGCTGCCAAGCTTACAGGGACGTACTTGCAGCGTCCCCGCAGTCCGACACCGCCGCGCCATCCCACGGAGAGCCCGCTTTTGATTTTGCTGTTGAGGTTGCCGGCCAGCGGCCGGCACTACCGCGGGTGCAGGGCTGCAGGCCCTGCCGAACCCCCCCCTAATCGTGCCCGCTGTCGTCCAGGCTGATGATGCCGCGCCGCAGCGCCTGGGTGACCGCATGGGTGCGATCACCCACGCCGAGCTTGTCCATCAGGCTTTTCATGTGCGCCTTCACCGTCTGCTCCGAAATCTGCATGCGCTCGCCGATGCGCTTGTTCGACAGCCCTCCGGCCACGTGCCGCAGTACCTCGGTCTCGCGCGGTGACAGGCGGTCTTCGATCACATGCGCGGCGATGCTGGCGGCCACCGCTGGAGGAATCGGCGCACGGCGGCCACCGGCCACCATGCGGATGGTGTCGACCAGTTCGTGGCGCAGCATGTCCTTGAGCAGATACGCGCTGGCGCCGGCCTGCAGTGCCCTCACCGCACGTACGTCACCGCGATAGGTGGTCAGCACGATGATGCGGGCGCGTGGGTCCAGCGCGCGGATCCGCACGATGGCTTCCACACCATCCAGGCGGGGCATCTGCAGGTCCATCAGCACGACGTCAGGCTGCAACTGCTGGTAGCGTGCGATGGCTTCTTCGCCATCGGCGGCTTCGCCGAGCAGGCGCAGGTCGGCATGAGCGCCCAGCAGTGCCGCCAGGCCATCACGCAGCAGCGGGTGGTCGTCGACCACCAGCACGCCGATCGGGGCAGGGGACTCAGTCATGGTTTTCTCTACTCCAGGGCCAATGCCAACGCGATCGGCGGCGCTGATACAGCCGCCGGGCCGGAACTGCCAGCGCGACTTCGGTACCCAGCCCGGGGCGGGTCCACAGCTGCAGTTCCGCGCCGAGGCGCTGGGCGCGCTCACGCATGCCCTGCAGGCCCCAATGGCCATGGCCGGCATTTTCGTGGGTGATGCCCACGCCATCGTCGCGCACGTGCAGCAGGAAGCAGCGCGTTCCGTAGGAAAGTTCCACTTCGATGGCGCTGGCGTTGGCATGACGCAGCGCATTGCGGATGGCCTCGCGCCCGATCAGGAACACCTCTTCGGCCGCGTCGGCCTGCAGCGGTGGCGTCGCGCCTTCCACGGTCAGGCGCAGGGGATTGATGCCATGCCCGGCGTATTCGGCGTGCACGTCGGCCAGCGCCGAAGCGAGGTCGCGGCCCGCGAACGGCGCCTCGCGCAGCGCATTTACCCGCTCGCGACCCTCGGCCAGGTTGCGCTCGGCCAGCTGCATCGCTGACTCAAGCTGGCTGCGCACCGGTTCCGGCGTCTGCGCTGACTGGCTGATCGCGTGCAGGCGCAGGATCAGGCCCTGGCTACCCTGCAGCAGGGTGTCGTGCAGGTCGCGCGCGATGCGTTCGCGTTCGCCGTTGCGCTCCTGCAGGCGCGCGCGGAACAAGGCTGCCAGCTGGCCGCTGCGGATGCGTACGGCCAGCACCAGCAGTGCAAGCACGGCGGCGGTGCACAGCAGCTTGAACCACAGGGTCTGCATGAAGGTGGGAGCGATGCGGAAGCTGCGGCTGGCCGGTACGGTGCTCCAGATGCCATCCTCGTTGGCGGCTTCCACCTCGAACCGGTAGCTGCCGGGCGCGAGGTTGGTGTAATACGCACGTGTGCTGCTGCCAGCGTCCTGCCAGCCGTCATCCACGCCCGACAGGCGGTAGCGGTATCGGTTGCGCTCCGGACGTGCCAACGACAGCGCCACGTAATCGATCTGCAGCTGGCTGGTGCCGGCCGGTAGACGCAGACCATCGCGTAGCGGCGCGTGCTCGCTGCCATACAGCACCTCGCCGATGCGCACGCTGGGAGCCATCGTATTGACGTGCGAGCGGGTGGTGTCCAGCCAGGCCAGGCCCTGGTTGGTGGCCAACCACAGCAGGCCGTCGTCGGCCAGCGTTGCGGTGGCGATCGGTCCGCTCTGCAGGGCAATGCCCGGCATGCCGTCAGCTGCGTCGAACAGGCGTGGCATGACCGGCAGGCCGCTGCGCACGGCGCGGCGCAGCAGGCCGGTTTCCAGGCGAACCAGGCCACGGCTGCCGTTGAGCCACAGGTATCCATGTGCATCGGTGACCATGCCGGTGATGCCTTCCAGTACGCCGGCCATGTCAGTGCGCACCGGAACGAAACGGCCATTGCCCAGGCGTGCTGCCAGCCCGGCCTCGCCGGCGATCAGCAGAAGGTCCCGGTGGTGCAGCATCGCGGTGATCGGCCCTACCGACAGGCCGTCCCCGGCGTCGAAGCTCTCGGTGCCATTCGCACCCAGGCGGCGCAGGCGGCCATCGGCATAGCCGAGCAGCAGCTGGCCATCGGCATCCAGCGCGAGCGATGAGCAGGCCTGCTCGGGCAGGCGGATTTCACGTTGCCACTGGTCATGCTGGTAGTGCAGCACCCCGCGTTCGCCGGTGCAGACCCAGGCCTGTCCGTCATCGGGGAACAACAGGGCATGCAGCGGCTGCCCGGTGAACGGCGCCGGCAGCGGGATCAATGTGGTGTGCCCGGCGACCGTGCGCGCGAGGTTGACCCAGTCGAACTGCCAGATCGGTGTGGGTGCCTGGCGCGCGGCAGCCTGCAGCTGCGTGGCGCTGCCATCGAGCAGGGTGCGCCGCAGGTCGTAGGGCTTGAGGTCTTCGCCATAGCCATACACGCGGCCATCGCTGGCCCGTACCAGCGAGCGGTAGGGATCGCTTGGACCCACCGCCAGGGTGTGCACGCTGCGTGCGCGGAAGCGGTTGAGGCCGAGATTGGTGCCAATCCAGAGATTGCCTTCGCGATCGACGATGATCGGCACTGCCGATGTGGCAGTCAGTCCTTGCGGCGAATCGAAGCGTTCCATTCGCACGGCCCGGGTGCCGTCGAAGGTGATGCGGGCGACGCCGCCGTGCGGGCTCATCGTGGCCCACAGCGCGCCATCGGCAGTGAACTGCAGGCGCGCAGCAACCAGTTCCGGCAACCGCCGCGCCTCACGTTCGCCGGCCGCCAGCAGACCCTGCGCGTTGGCCAGCGGCGAGGTGCCTCTCACCCGGTCGGCCAGCCACACTTCACCCTGCGGGCTTTCGGCCAGCGTCGCCATCTGCGAGACCGCGATGCCGGTGTCCTCGAACGCGGTCTGGCCCGCCGCGCGCATCCAGATCTTCAGGCCGGCCAGCACCCAGAACCTGCCCCGGCTGTCGTGCAGCACCCACTGCACACGGTGCTCGGGCAGGCCGGCAGCGGCCGGCAGTGGCTGCCAGCGGTGTCCGTCAAAGCGGCGCAGCCCGCCATTGATCGCCGCCCAGAGTTGGCCATCGCGATCCTGGCTGAAGCGCGGCACCACGCCGACCGGTACGCCCTGCTCACGGCCGTAGCTGTGCAGCCGTCCCTGCGCGAAGCGGCTGATGCCGGCCTGGAAGTAGCCGATCCACAGGGCGCCGTCGGCGGCATGCGCCAGCGTGACCATGTTGGTGGACGGGAACTGGCTACCGACGGGCGCTGCCTGCCGTTCGAAGCGACGGCCATCGAAGCGGTACAGGCCCGAGCCGGTAGCCAGCCACAACAGGCCCTCACGGTCCTGGGCAATGTCCCATATATCGCCTGGGGCGCCCTGGCCGACACGCCAGGCGGTATGTTCGTAATCGGGCAGGCCACCGCTCACCGGCGGGCGCTGCACGGCAAGGGCGGGCAGGGCGGTCAACAGCAGCAGGCACGTCAGCAGCGCCGGCAGGCGACGCAGGAACGGGAAGGGGCGGCCACGCATGGCGCGCATTCTGGCAGGTGTGGGGCAGCCCGGGGTGACCCGAACGGGGTAGGCGGTGGCCGCTGCGGTCGGCTATCACGCCGGCATCTCCTCCTGGAACCTGGCCATGCAGCGCCTGTTCGTGATGTTCCCTGATCGGGGGCCGGGCATCGGCCTGTTGTGGTTCCGGCTGTGCGTGACCGCCGCGCTGTGCGCGCCGGATGCTCATGGCAGTGGGTGGTCGGCGCTGTGCCTGCTTGCAGCGGCCATGCTTGCACTGGGTATGTTGACGCCACTGGCAGCGCTCACGGCGGCCGTGGGCCTGTTCGCGCAGCAGGCGCCCTGGCCACTGGTGGCATTGCCGCCGGCGCTGCTGCTTGTGGGGCCGGGGGCCTATTCACTGGATGCGTGCCTGTTCGGGCGCCGCCTGCTCGGCCGTCGGCCTCCCCCATTCGGGTAGGTGCCGGCCTCGACCGACGGGGGTAGGGCATCGCGCAACGGCCACGCACCATGGGGCACCCCCTCGCGGCGCCCCGCATGGCCACCGTCACTCCGCCCGATCCGCCCGCCGCGCCACTGGCACCGCAGCAGGCCGCCGCACTGCAGCGCGCCCTGCGCTATGTCGATGAGCATCTGTCGCAGCCGCTGCGGGTCACCGAACTGGCGGCCGCCGCCTGCGTCAGCCGCTTCCACCTTGTGCGCCTGTTCCGTAGCGGCACCGGCGCCAGCCCGCTGCGCTATGTGCGCCGTCGCCGCATCGAACGCGCACGCCAGCTGCTGCCTGGCGCGCAGTTGCCGATGGCGTGCCTGGCCCAGCAGCTGGGCTTCTTCGACCAGAGCCACTTCGTCCGCAGCTTCCGCGCGGAGACCGGCTGCAGCCCCGGCCAGTACCTGGCCGGCGATGCCGCCCTGTCGCTTCCCCTTGATCGTGTTTCCAACGGAGTCCATCCATGACCCATGCCACCGCCACGCCCGCCCCGGCCCTGCTGTCGCCCACCGACCATGCCCTGGTGCTGATCGACTTCCAGTCACAGATGGCGTTCGCCACCCACACCATCGATATCTCCACGCTGCGCAACAACGTGTCGCTGATCAGCAAGGGCGCCAAGGGGTTCAAGGTGCCGGTGGTGCTGACCACGGTCGCCGAAGCGTCGTTCTCCGGGCCGATGTTCCCGGAACTGCCGCAGATCTTCCCCGGCCAGCCGGTGTTCGACCGCACGTCGATGAATACCTGGGAAGACCGGCCGGTGATAGACGAGATCAACCGCATCGGCAAGCGTCGGCTGGTGCTTGCCGGCCTATGGACCAGTGTCTGCATCGTGGGTCCGGCGCTGTCTGCGCTGGCGCAGGGCTTCGAGGTCTACGTGATCACCGATGCCTGTGGCGATGTCAGCGAAGAAGCGCACGAGCGTGCGATCACCCGCATGGTGCAGGCCGGCGCGGTTCCGATGACCAGCGTGCAGTACCTGCTCGAGCTGCAGCGCGACTGGGCGCGGGGTGAAACCTACGACCTGACCACCGGCATCGCCCGCGACCACGCCGGCGGCTACGGCATCGGCATCCAGTATGCCAAGCGCATGTTCGGCGCGCAGGAAGGCGGGCACTGAGCATGCTGGCCGGCCATGGCCTTGACCTGGCCCTGCTGATGCTGCGCGTGGCGGCAGGAGGCTTCCTGCTGCCGCACGCGCTGGGCAAGCTGTTTGGCTGGTTCGGCGGACCGGGGCTGGCCGGCTTCGCCACCGAGCTGCGCGGTTTCGGGCTGCCGGCAGTGGCGCCGTTGCCGCTGCTGTTGGCCCTGTTGCAGGTGCTGTCCGGGCTGGCCGTGCTGCTGGGATGGCAGACCCGCATTGCCGCGCTTGCAGCGGCCGCCTTCATCGGCTTCACCGTGCTGTTGGCCCTGCCCAGGGGCTGGTTCTGGATGCGCGGTGGCAGTGAGTACCCGTTGATGTGGACCACGGTACTGCTGGCCATCGCGCTGGCCGGGCCCGGCACCTGGGCACTGGACGTCCATCGCCTTCCGGGAGACCTCGCATGAGTCACGATCCCCTCGACCACGGCCGCCGCACCGTGATGCTGGCCAGCGGCGCCGCGGTTGCGCTCGGCCTGGCCGGTCGTGCCGCTGCCGCACTCGATTCCACTTCCAAGGAGCGTCGCATGAGCACCCTGGTCATCCGCAATGCCCGCATCACCACCCTCGACCCTCAGCAGCCGCACGCCCAGGCACTGGCCGTGCAGGAGGGCCGCATCGTCGCCGTCGGCAGCGACGAGGAGATCATGCGCGGCTGGGGCAATGAAGCGACGCTGATCGACGCGCAGGGCAGGCGCCTGCTGCCCGGCCTCAACGACAGCCATACCCACCTGATCCGTGGTGGCCTGAACTACAACCTTGAACTGCGCTGGGACGGCCTGCGTTCGCTGGGCGACGCCCTGGACATGTTGAAGGCCCAGGTCGACCGCACCCCTGCACCGCAGTGGGTGCGCGTGGTCGGTGGCTTCACCGCCGCACAGTTCAACGAGAAGCGCCTGCCGACGCTGCAGGAGCTCAACGACATCGCGCCGGATACGCCGGTGTTCCTGCTGCACCTGTACGACCGCGCGCTGCTCAACCGCGCCGCGCTGCGTGCGTGCGGCTACAGCAAGGACACACCGGATCCGCCGGGTGGCCAGATCGTGCGCGATTCGCTGGGCAACCCGACCGGGCTGCTGCTGGCCAAGCCGAATGCGCTGATCCTCTACGCGACGCTGGCCAAGGGCCCGCGCCTGCCGATCGAGTACCAGGCCAACTCGACGCGCCACTTCATGCGCGAACTGAACCGGCTGGGCATCACCTCGGTGATCGACGCCGGCGGTGGCTTCCAGAACTACCCCGAGGACTACCAGGTCATCGAGCAGCTGCATCGCGATGACCAGCTGACGGTGCGCATCGCCTACAACCTGTTCACCCAGAACAAGGGCAGGGAAGTGGATGACTTCCGTGGCTGGAGCGAGATCCTGCAGCCGCGCCAGGGCGATGACCTGCTGCGCCACAACGGCGCGGGCGAGATGCTGGTGTTCTCCGCCGCCGACTTCGAACTGTTCAACGAGCCGCGCCCGGAACTGCCGCCGGAGCTGGAGCCCGAACTGCACGACGTGGTGAAGCTGCTGGTCGAGAAGCGCTGGCCGTTCCGCATCCACGCCACCTACGACGAGAGCATCACCCGCATCCTGGATGTATACGAACAGGTCAACCGCGAGGTGCCATTCGATGGCCTGCACTGGTTCATCGACCACGCCGAGACCATCACTCCGCGCAATATCGAGCGCATCCGCGCGCTGGGTGGGGGTATCGCCGTGCAGCACCGCATGGCCTACCAGGGCGAAGCCTTCGTCGAGCGCTACGGCGTGCAGGCGGCACGGCACACGCCGCCGGTCAGGCGCATGCTGGCCGAAGGCGCGCCGGTCGGTGCCGGTACCGATGCCACCCGCGTGGCCAGCTACAACCCGTGGGTGGCGTTGTCCTGGCTGGTGACCGGGCGCACCGTGGGCGGCCTGGCGCTGTATGGCGAGGAGAACCTGCTCGAACGCGAGCAGGCGTTGCGCCTGTGGACGCAGGGCAGTGCCTGGTTCTCCGGCGACGAAGCGGTGAAGGGCACGCTGAAAGCTGGCCAGCTGGCTGATTTCATCCTGCTCTCGGCCGACTTCTTCCGCGTTGATGACGCGCAGATCGCCGACATCACCAGCCTGCTGACCGTGGTCGGCGGCCGCATCGTGCACGCCGACGGGGATTACGCCGGCCTGGCGCCGCAGCTGCCGCCGGCGATGCCGGACTGGTCGCCGGTCAACCGCTTCGGTGGCTACCACGTTGGCGGCGCCGCCACCGGATTGGCCGCCGCGCATCGCCACCATCACGGTGTGGCCTGTAGTACGCATGGTGCTCACGGCCATGCCGCGCTGCATGCGGCGCCCACCGACGACCTGAGCGCCTTCTGGGGTGCGATGGGATGCTCGTGCTTCGCGTTCTGAGCCTGGCGCTGCTGGCCATGCCATGGATGGCGCTGGCCTGTGACGCCCCCCGCTGCGCCGACGTGGGCGGCGGGCAACTGCAATGGGACGCCTCGCTGCGCCTCAGGGGGATGTACTACGACCCGGCCCGATTCGGTATCGGCGGCAGTGAAGACGGCTACGGCCTGCTGCGTGCACTGGCGTCGGCCACGTATGTCGAGGACAACTGGCAGGCACGGCTGCAGCTGGGCGTGCATGCCGAGAATGGCAAGGCAGGCGGCCCGGGCCGTACCGACAGTGGCGCGTTGGACGTGCAGCAGGCCTACTGGCGCTGGCAGCGCGGTGGGTTCCATCTGCAACTCGGTCGGCAGGAAGCCGGCTATGGCAGTTCGCGGCTGTTGTCGGTGCGCGATGGGCCGAATATCCGGCTGGCATTCGATGGCGCCCGTGCAGGCTGGAAAGGCCGCCCCGGCACGCTGGACCTGATGGCGCTGCGACCGCTGGAGAACCGACCCGGCGCCTTTGATGACCGCGGCGAACGCGGTGCCCACCTGTGGGGCGCGTATGCGACCACCGCGCGTGGTCGTGGCCCAGGGCAATGGGATCTGTACCTGCTGGACTACCGTCGTGAAGGCGCGCGCTTTGCGGCGGGCTCCGGTACCGAGCGGCGGCAGACCCTCGGTGCGCGTTGGTTCGGCCAGTTCGGTGCGCTGGACTGGAACAGCGAGCTGGTGGCGCAGGGCGGTGAACTGCAGACGGTTGCCGGCACGCTGGATGTCCGCGCCTGGACGCTCGCCACCGACACCGGCTGGCGCTGGACCGAGCGGCCGCTGCAACCGAGGCTGGGGCTGAAGGCGGATATCGCCAGTGGCGACGGCAAGCTGCATGACGGCCGCCTGGGAACCTTCAATGCACTGTTCCCTAAATCGGCCTACTTCAGCGAGGCCAGCCTGCTGGCCCCGGCCAACCTGATGGACCTGCAACCGACCCTGACCCTGCGCCTGCATCATGCGGTGACCACGGAACTGGGCGTACAGATGGCGTGGAAGCAGCGTCGTGCCGATGCGGTCTACACCACACCGGCACCGCTGCTGGCGTTGCCGGGGAGCGCCGGTGGCGCGCGCCGCATCGGCACCCAGTACAAATCTGAAACCCGCTGGCAGGCCAGCAAACACTGGCAATGGCAGCTGCAGCTGGCCTGGGTCGACGCCGGTCCTGCACTGAAGCAGGCCGGAGGCCAGGACACGCTGTTCGCCTCGATCGTTGGAGCATGGCAATGGTGAACGCAACCGCGTCGCAACACTCCACACAGGCCGCAGGCGCCTGGGCCCCGCTGAAGATCCAGATGTTCCGTTCGATCTGGCTGGCAATCCTGGCCAGCAACATCGGCACCTGGGTCAATGATGTAGCCGCCGCCTGGGTGATGGCCGAACGCACCGGTTCGCCGTTGATGGTGGCCCTGGTGCAATCGGCCACCACGGTGCCGATCGTGCTGCTGGCGCTCGCTGCCGGCACCCTGGCCGACATTGTCGATCGCCGGAAGTACCTGCTGGCGACCCAGGGTTGGATGCTGCTGGTGGCCGCAGCGATGGCCGCGTTGACCGCGATGGACCTGCTGACCCCGCAGTTGCTGGTGCTGCTGACCTTCTGCATGGGCTGTGGTGCGGCGATGGCAATGCCCGCGCAGGCCGCCATTGTCTCCGAGCTGGTACCGCAGCCGATGCTGGCCTCGGCGGTGGCGCTGAACTCGATCGGCATCAACATCGCGCGCTCGATCGGCCCGGCCATTGGTGGCGTGATCGTGGCGCAGCTGGGTGCGGTGTGGGCATTCGGCTTCAACGCCATCACCTTCGCCGCGATGCTGTTCGTGGTGTGGGGCTGGACGCGTGATCCCAAGCAGTCCAGCCTGCCACCGGAAGGTTTCGGTGCCGGCTTGAAGGCGGGCCTGCGTTACGCCAGCCGCGCCGGGCGGCTGCAGGCGGTGCTGATCAAGTCGGTCGGCTTCTTCTTCTTTGCCGCGGCGATGAACGCGCTGTTGCCGGTGGTGGTGCGTGGGCAGATGCATGGCGGGGCGGGGCAGTACGGCATGCTGCTGGGCTGCATCGGCATCGGCGCAGTGGGCGGTGCGCTGCTGCTGCCGAAGCTGCGTGCGCAGCTGGATCGTGACCTGTTGGTACTGCTGGCGACCTTGTCGCTGGCCCTGAGCCTGGTCGGGCTGGCGCTGACCCGCAGCTGGTACGTGCTTCCGGCGGTGATGCTGGTCAATGGATTTGCGTGGATCACCGTGCTGTCGTCGCTGCAGATCGCTGCGCAGACTGCGGTTCCGGCATGGGTACGTGCGCGTGCGCTGGCGCTGTACATCATGGTGTTCTCTGCCGGCATGGCCGCCGGCGGCCTGAGCTGGGGCGCGCTCGCACAGCGTACGTCGCCGGAGCTGGCGTTGCTGGTGGCTGCCGCAGGTGCGGTGATCGGCGGATTGCTGGTGTGGCGCGTGCGCATTGCTGGCACCGAGGATCTGAACCTGCGTCCGGCCGGGCACTGGCCGGCGCCGGAACTGTCGGTGCCGGTGTCGAATGATCGGGGGCCGGTGCTGGTTACCATCGAGTACCGCATCGACGATGCTGACCGTGCCACGTTCCAGGCGCAGATGCGCGCGCTGGGCACGATCCGTCGCCGCGACGGTGCGGTGGTCTGGGGTGTGGTCGAGGACGTGGCCAGCCCGGGCATCCACTTGGAGTATTTCGTGACCCCGTCGTGGCTGGAGCACCTGCGCCAGCACGAGCGCATCACCGCGGATGACAAGGCCATCCAGGAAGTGCTGCGGGAGCTGCATCGCGGCGAGCGCGCCCCCGTGGTGCGTCACTTCGTGGGAGGGCATGACCCGCTGCCTGCCGCCGTGCCGTATCACCACACCGACATCTGACCCGCAGGTGGCAGAGCCGGCCGCTGGCCGGCTCCGCGTGATCACGATGGATGATCGGGTTGCCGGCCAGCGGCCGGC
>NZ_JAPTFO010000103.1:0-10972 GCF_030985515.1 Stenotrophomonas sp. Sm10 | reverse complement strand
AATTACTACAGTTGACATAGATCCAGAATAGCTATTGTCTTAACTCTTTTTTACTTAAAGCCTACTCCTTGGAGTTGGAGTACATTTCAATTAAATATATTTTATAAAATATACTTAAAATCAATTACATGATTCCAAGGAAGTAACGGATGAAGAAGAAGGCAAGGACAGCACCAACAAATGGAGCAGTACCTGGCACAAGAAGTCCATATTGCCAGTCGTTGTTTACTTTATCTTTGATTGGCAATATTTGGTAAGCGAAACGAGGTCCAAGGTCACGCGCTTGGTTCATGGCGAAACCTGTAGTACCACCAAGCCCCATACCGATAGCCCAAACAATCAAACCAACAGTGAATGGAAGCAATTCTTCATTAGCATGTTCAGCAGCCATGATAGATGTCAAGAAGATAAATGTTGCAAAGGCTTCGACGAAGTAGTTACGTGGAAGGTTACGGCAGTTAGGGTTTGTAGAGAAGATGTTACGGATAGCAACACCATCAATTTGACCTTCAGAAGCTTTAAAGTGATCAGCATACATAAAGTAAGCAATCAAAGCTCCAAGGAAGGCACCAATCATTTCAGCAATTGCGATTGGGAAGAATTGAGCGATTGTCAATTTACCAAGAAGGAGTTTCAGCAAAGCCATAGCTGGGTTCATTGAAACACCGCCAAAGACGAACAAGCAGACAGTGATACCGAATGCCCAAGTTGTGATGGCGAATAAGTGTCCAGTTCCAGCATATTTCGTTTTCTTCAAAACGTCGTCACAGTGTACGCCAACCCCGAAGATAATCATCAAAGCTGTACTCATAACTTCTGCAAGTAATTGATGTGTCATGTTAATAAATTTCTCCTAAATTAATAAATGTATTTTTGTAATTGGTTGTAAACTTCTTGAATCGGCAACTGCATCTTCTTAGCAATCCGCTGACAGTCTTCGTATTCAAGAGTCTTCTTAGTGATGGATCCGTACTGATTGATTTTAACCGTAACGGTTCCAAATTCCGTGTCGATTTGTTCAAAACGACGTTGCATGACCTTGCGGTCAATTTGTTGGTATCGAAAACCAATGGTACTGGTTTCTTTGAACAAGAGGGTTGAAAAATCTTCCAGCTGGCTATTTTGAATCAAAAGCGTTAACTCAAAACCAGGACGATTTTTTTTCATAACGATGCTACGATAGTAGACATCCAAAGCTCCAGCATCCAAAAACCGATTTAGAATATAAGCCAGTTGTTCTGGTGTTTGATCATCGATTGTAGTGGTGATTTCAACGATGTAATCATCGGTGTGATGAACGTTGGCCGTGCTATGTGAGGCGTCTTCCTTTAATAGCGAACCGCGTAAAGCATTGAATTTTCCGGTATCTCTTTTACCAAATCCATAGCCGACACTTTGGATAGCAAAGTGGGATGGAATCGGTTCAAAGATGGGATCCAATGCTTTCAAGAGAGCTAACCCTGTTGGGGTGATCAATTCTGTTTTGACGGTGAAGTCTTGAGTGATCGGAATGGTGATTCCCTTTCTCAACTGTATGACAGCAGGAACTGGAACCGGCATTTCCCCATGGGCGACTGAGATCGTCCCACTTCCCTCTGTGAGAGGAGTGGAGTAGACTGTGTCGATCCCGAGCGATTCCACTAGGATGAAAAAACTAACGATGTCGACGATCGAGTCAATGGCACCAATCTCGTGAAAATGAATCTGCTCAACAGGCATGTTGTGCACAGCTGCTTCAGCCTTGGCAATGTCGAGAAAGACTGCAAGGCTCTTTTCTTTTACAAAAGGACTCAGCTGAGAAGCGGCAATCAAATCGTGGATATCTGCATAACTGCGGGCATCCACATGGGAATGCCCATGTTCATGATCGTGATGGTGTTTATGATCAAAATCGCCTTCAATCCCTGTATCTTTCTCCCCGTGGTGAAGGTGAACATCAAAGTCAGTTCCCCAGATGGCGCTTTTAGCGATATGATCAACATGGAGGTGGAAGCCATCAACTCCCAGTTTTTCGAGTTCGGAGCGAAGCAAGGCGACATCTCCCCCAAGGTCAACCAATAGACCATTGAGCATATCACCACTTATTCCAGAAAAAGGTTCTAAAAATAGACTGGTCATTCGTTTTCCTTTCGATTGTGGTTGAGTCGGTTGATCATACAAGCTGAATAAGCTGCACCAAATCCATTGTCAATATTGACGACGGTGATTCCAGAAGCACAGGAAGTCAGCATACTCATCAAAGTCGTAAGTCCTTGAAGATTGCTCCCGTATCCGATACTAGTCGGCACGGCAATTACAGGCACATCCACAAGCCCTCCAACAACGCTGACAAGGGCTCCTTCCATTCCAGCGATGACAATTACCACACTGGCTTTTTGAATCTCATCTAAGCGTCTAAAGAGGCGATGAATACCGGCGACTCCTACGTCATAAATCCGATGGACCGCGTGGCCAAAGGTCTCTGCAGTTACGGCAGCTTCTTCGGCAACAGGAACGTCACTAGTTCCTGCTGTCACAATGGCAATGTAATGCTCCGCATCTACCTCTTCTTTTTTAGAGTTGAGAATGAAGCAACGAGCTTCTGGATAATAGTGGCCGTTAGGAAAGAGCTGAGAAAGAGCCTCTCCCTTTTGGAGAGAGACCCTAGTCGCAAGGATCGGAAATTGTTTTTGTAAAAGGAATTGCATGATACCTTCCATTTGCTCAACTGTCTTTCCTTCGCCGAAGATGACTTCGGGGAAGCCATTGCGGCGTTGTCGGTCAGTATCAATTGCTGCATAGCCTAGTTCTTTCACGCCGTTAATTTGCTCCAGCGCATCCTCTACAGAGAGGTGGCCAGCTTGCAAGTCACGGAGTGTTTGTTCTAGATTTGGTTGAAAATTCATGGTAGATTCTATTCAACAACGACAGAAAGTCCGTCGCGGATAACAGTTACTTTAGCATCTTTTCCTTCACGAACTAAGGCTTTTTCAAGCGCTTCGTCAAATGAAGTTGCAAGTTCCATGTGCATACCTGTGATCAAAGCAGGATCGACAAGGTCAGATACAAAGATAACATGGTGGTGTACCAAGATACGAGCCAAGATTTGAGAAGTCCATTGGTCTGGGACAGTTTCTAAACGAGGTGTGTTGATGGCTTGTTCCAAGAAATCCTTCGGATCTTTGACGTCAGCAAGGTTACGATAGAATCCTTCTCCACCGTGACCGTCCGCACATCCAGCAACCATGATGATAGTTCCGCCTTCTTTGTTTGAAGCTTCAGCAGCTGTCATCCCTTTAACGGCTTGGTAGATGTTTTGGTCAAGTGGGAAACCACCGTTTGTTGAAATAGTAATGTCACTTTCGACCTTAGACACGTGTGCCAAGTCTGCAACAAATTCACAACCAACTTTGTGGGCTTCAACCATGTCCCCAGCGAAAGATCCGATGATGTGTTTTTCGCCGTCCAATACAACATTGACGATGAAGGCCAATTTTGCAGTACGAGCAGCGTAAAGCATATCTTCGTGGATTGGGTTGTGGTCAAGGTTACCAGTACGTGCTTTATCAGAGTTGATGAAGTCACCTGAGTGGTTCGCCATGATAGTCTTGTATGAAGCAATACCTGGAAGGACTGATTTACGTCCACCTGAGAATCCAGCAAAGAAGTGAGATTCGATGAATCCTTCTGCTAGCAACAAGTCAGATTCAGCAGCAATCTTGTTGATGATACAATCCCCACCTGAAGGAAGTTGACCGATCTTAATCATGTCATCGTCATTTGTTGAAATGTGCATAACGATTTCTTCATTATCAACGATTTCTTGGCCGTATTTGTTGATCAATTCTTCACGAGTTGAAGGACGGTGGAAACCAGTAGCAACCAAGATACGCACACGTGCATCAGGGTTAACTGAGCGAATACGACGTAAAATGATTGGGGTAATGATATGAGAAGGTACAGGACGAGTGTGGTCAGAACTGATCAACACGATGTCTTTTTTTCCTTTAGCAAGTTCTTCCAAAGATGGGCTGCCGATAGGGTTGTCCATTGAACGTTCAACAGTTTCTTCTTCAGACAGTGGGTTATGGAAGTTTTCCGCTTTTGACTCTAACAATCCTGCAAAGTTTTCATCTGGAATCTTTGCAACAATCGTCTTTTTGTCGTACGGTAATTTAATTTCTACCATTATTTGGATCTCCTTTATTAATACTGATACTTATAGTATAATTCTTTTTTAAAAGAGGTGTGTACTAATTGATGTTAACAAATGTTTACTATGATAATCAAGAACAGGTGTATCATTAGTGTGACTTCTACGAAGGAATGAAGAAGGAGGAAAATCGCGCGTGGATTCAGCATTTTTAGTGAAATTCTTGGAAGAGAGGCGAACGCCCATTATCAAGAAAAAATACCACAGCTACCTCTCTTATCGCGGGATTAAAGAGGACTATATCTATATTTTAAAAGAAGGGGTCGTAAAGACCAGTGTCATCATGCGTGATGGTCGAGAATTTAACTTTTCCTATTTAAAAGCGACAGATATTGTGTCCCTGTTACGGGACGAGGTATCCAATTATACGGACTCTCCTTTTAACGTACGCGTGGAAACAGCCGAGGCAAGCTTTTATCGGATTCCTCGGGTTAAGTTTTGGACCTTTGTCAAAGAGAAAAAGGAACTGCAAGACTACGTACGGGATTATTATCGCAATAAACTGTCTGAAATTATGGAATCCCAGCAGTACATGATGATGAATGGGAAAAAAGGCGCGGTTTGCTTCCACCTACAAAAGCTGTGCAGCTTATTTGGGGTAGAGCAGGAAGATGGTGTCTTGATTGACTTTAATATTACCAACGAAGATATTGCTGGTTTTTGTGGGATCTCAACCCGAAACAGTGTCAATCGCATTCTAAACGAATTAAAGCGGGAGGGTGTTTTAGACATTCGACAGCAAAAGATCGTTATTTTGGATACAGAAAGCATCGAAGAATTAATTGGAAGGGAAACATTCTAACATGGCAACAGAAGCACAAATCAGAAAAGAAAAAGAAGAAAAATTACAAGATATTTTGCGGGAAATCGGAAAAGTGGCCATTACCTATTCTGGTGGGATTGATAGTTCATATCTCTTAAAGGTTGCTTTGGACACCTTAGGGCCTGACAATGTGATTGCAGCAGTGGTGAATTCAGAACTATTCTCAGATGAGGAATTTAATTTAGCGCTTGATTTGGCGGATCAGTTGGGCGCACCAATATTGGGGCTTGAGATGAGAGAATTGAGTGATCCGCGTATTGCTGCCAACACTCCTAATATTTGGTATTACACCAAGCAATTGATGTACCAAACCATTAAGGATTCTGTCACAGAATTGGGATTTGAGCAATTGGTTGACGGCATGATTATGGATGATATCAACGACTTCCGTCCTGGTATTAAGGCTCGGGACGAAGCGGGAGTACGTAGTGTCTTGCAAGAAGCAGGTCTCTATAAGACAGAAATTCGTCAATTGGCTAAGGAAAGAGGCGTCTCCAATTGGAACAAGGTTCCGTCTTGTAGCGTTGCATCCCGCTTCCCATACGGGGTAAAAATCACTTTGGAAAATGTCCAACGCGTCTTTGAGGGGGAAGAGTTCCTTGTAGGCCTTGGTTTTGAGCAAGCCCGCGTGCGCGTGCATGGGGACTTGGGCCGTATCGAAGTAGAAGAGGACCATCTTCTTGAAGCGATCCAAATGCATGACAAGATCAATGACTTTATGAAGGAAATTGGCTTTACTTATGTAGCCTTGGATTTGGCTGGTTACAAGTATGGTCGGATGAATGACTCTTTGGATGAAAAAACCAAAGAAAAAATTATGGCGGAATAAGGCATGAATGAAGTAGTACGATTTTGGTTTGAAGAGTTAAAGCCAGAGGATTGGTTTAAAAAATCGGATGCATTGGACCAAGAAATGCGAGAGCGCTTTGAGGAACTCTATTGGAAGGCCAGTCGTGGGGAATTGTTTGGCTGGCGGGCTACGGCAGAAGGGCGTTTAGCAGAGATTTTGCTCTTGGACCAGATTCCTCGCAACATTTTTCGAGGGACAGCTCAAGCATTTGCGACAGATTCCCTGGCCTTGGTCTTGGCCCAAGAAGGCCTAACACAAGCCCAAAAATTGCCAGTTGTACAGCGAGGTTTTTTCTACATGCCTTTTATGCATTCGGAATCTTTAGCCATTCATGAAGAAGTTCTGTGCTTATTTGATCAACCGGGCTTAGAAAAGCGTTTGAAGTATGAGAAAATGCACATGGACATTCTTCAACAATTTGGGCGTTATCCACATCGTAATGCGATCTTAGGACGGCCTTCGACCAAAGAAGAAGAGGAGTATTTGAAAGAACATGCTGGCTTTTAAAGAAAAAAAGGATGTTGGGCCAATCTCTGCTGGGCGCTCCTTTTAGCTGGAATTTGCTTGCTCGGCTTGAGGGCTTTTCAGGAGAGCCAGGGGAAAACGGTCTCTTCTCGTGAAACAGTAACGATGGGCTATACCCAATTTCCAGCCAATATTGCTCCAGTCAAAGAGTACAATGGCTGGTTTACAGTACGCTACGGGGTCGGGGAGACCCTGTTTAAGATGGATGATCAACTACAGATCCAGCCCTGGCTGGCAACGAAGGGTGAACAGTTGTCTCCTCTGGAGTGGGAAATCACGATCCGTCAAGGGGTTCGATTCCATGATGGCAGTCTCATGACCCCAAAGACAGTCAAGGAGTCTTTGGAGCATCTTTTGGCTGCCAATCAGCGGGCGGCAGGTGAATTGATGATCGAGAGAATTACAGCGACGGATCATACCATTCGGATCAAAACCAAAGAGCCCCAACCGATTCTCTTGAATCTCTTGGAAGATCCTTATTCGATTATCCTTCATGTTGGAGCCAAGGAGTCAACTGGGAAATCGGTCGTAGCGACAGGCCCTTATCAGCTGACGGCTTTTCGTCCAGAAAGTGGGGCCAGTCTAAAGGCCTTTGGTAATTATTGAAATGGGGCACCCAAGGTGGAAAAAGTGGAGATTCGCTCCTTTTCAGATGCGACCTCGATGAGTCTCGCCCTAGACGCTGGTGAGATCGATGCGGCTTATGGGATGCCGGCACTCAATCTAGCTTCTTATCGCAAGAAAACAGGTTATCGGATTTCAGAAGTCGATGACTCGCGTTATCTTTCTTATGTTTATAATTTCCAAGATCCTTGGATGAAAGACAAGATCCTACGAAAAACCCTTGATTTGGTGACTGATAGGAAAAACTATAGTCAATCACTCTTTCAAAAAGGTTCCCAAGCCACGAGTGGTCCGTTTCCAAGTCGCTTTCCTTTTGCTTTAGAAGAGCCTGTTCCAAATGCGAATGTCAAGGAAGCAGAGAAGCTCTTGAACCAAGCAGGATACTTGAAAAAAGCAGATGGTTTTCGCTATAAAGATGGCAAAAAGGTTACATTGACAGCTCTCTCTTATGAGCGTTTGCCGGAGATTCCTTTAGCAGTTCAGGCGACACAAGCTGCCTTGAAGCAGATTGGGATCGATGTGAAGATTCGAACTGTTGAAGTGAGCTCAATTGCTGCAGAAGAAGACTATTCGTTTACGCCTTATACCATGGTGGCGACTCCTGTGGGTGACCCCTATCCCTTCTTTAAGAGTTCACTGGCTTCAGACGGTTCGGTTAACCTTGGAAAATACAAAAGTGCCAAGGTAGACCAACTTATCCAAACTCTTGGGACAGAAGGCAATCAAGCGAAGCGTCAAGAGCTGAGTAAGGACCTTCAAAGGGAGATCAAAGAAGACCTACCGATCAGCTTTTTGGTGACGTTTAAGGTGGCGGTTATTATGAATGATCGCGTGTCAGGTCTCGCATCGAGTGCCTCAGACTATTACCATATAACCAATCAATTAACAAAGGAATAAGTATGCTTGAAATTCAACACCTAACGGTCCAATCCAAGGATCGGATCATTCTTGAAGATGTATCCTTTCAATTGGAAGAATCTCAGAGCCTGGCCATTGTCGGAGAAAGTGGCAGCGGGAAATCTACTCTACTAAAGGTCTTGCTAGGACTTCCCTTGAGAGATCTCAGGATTGCAAAGGGCCAGTTTAGTTGGCAAGGAGAGGAACGACTCCAGCAGTCCTCCTCCTTTGTGGGAAGTGAGATAGCTTGGGTCAGCCAGCAGGCTGGGCGCTTTTTCTATGATCGGCGAACTATCAAAAACCATTACAAGGACCTAGTTAGAAGTCTAAAAGGACGGACTCCAAACATTCGCTCTTTCAAAGAATGTATGGACTTGGTTGGTTTAGAAGCGAAGAAGGTCGCGCGTGCTTATCCCTTTGAACTAAGTGGGGGAATGATGCAATGGGTTGCAATTGCTTTGTCACTAGTCTCTTATCCGAAGGTTTTGCTAGCCGATGAGCCAACCAGTGCGCTTGATGTGGTTACAAAGCTAGAAATCGTGGCCTTATTGACCTGCTTAAAAAAAGAAGAAGGCTTGTCTCTTCTATTAGTGACACATGATATGGCAGTTGCTGCGGCCTTGAGTGATCACATGCTTGTGATCCGTGCGGGACGCGTCATTGAGCAAGGCATTACGGTCCAATTGTTGGAGTCCGCAAAAGATGACTATACAAAAGAGTTGCTTGCTGCAACCCCGCGTTTACAGAAAGGAGCTACAGATGGGGACCATTTTGACTTGTAAAGATCTAATTTTTACCCACCGTCACTCTGCATCGGGGATACAAATAGGTCCGATTTCATTTGAGTTAGAAGAGGGGGAAAGTTTTGGCATAGTAGGCGAATCTGGATCTGGAAAGACCTCAATTTTTAAGTGGTGGGGAGTGCCAGCGAGCGGCTATTGCACGTGCCTTACTCATCAACCCCCGAATTCTCGTTTGTGACGAGATGACCAGTGCCCTCGATATGACCATCCAAGCAGAACTGATGCGCTTGATGGAGCAACTAAAAGATTGCTATCAGATGAATTTTGTCTTTATCTCTCATGATCTAGCCTTGGTGAGCCAATTTTGCCAACAGATATTAGTTTTAAAAGATGGACAAGTAAAAGAGATGGGAAGGACAAGTGATTGCTTAAGTGCTCCATAAAATCCTTATACTCAGGAACTGTTAGATACTTATCAGAAGCAAGAAAGGTAGCTGAATAAATGTTTCGACTAAGCTGTAAATTGTTGCTTCGTTTCTTTCTGATCTTACTAGGTGTCAGTTTGATCTCCTTCTTACTCATGTATTTAGCACCGGGAGATCCAGCTAAAAATATGTTGGCTTCGCAGGGGATTCCTTTTACAAAAGAACTGTTAGAGGCCAAGCGTTTGGAATTTGGCTTTCAGGATCCTTTCTGGGTACAGTATGGACGATGGTTGTTGGGAGTCTTCCATGGAAATCTGGGAATAACCTATCATTCGAGATCTTCCGTCGCAAAAGAGTTGGCCCTTTATTTTCCTAACACTTTATTCTTAGCAGGATTTACCTTGTTCTTAACTCTCTTGATCTCCATTCCGCTGAGTTTTATCTCAGTATTTTATAAGAAGAGCCTGATTTCTAAGGTCATTTCTTTTGCGACTGCTTTGGCCAATACCATCTCTAATTTCGTTCTAGGGATTGGTTTGATGGTGGTGTTTTCACTATATTTACATCTGTTTCCAATCCAATCAACGATTGATCTAAAAGGAGTTGTATTGCCAGCTTTGACCTTGGCCGTAACCATGTCTAGCCGCTACATTCCCCAGCTCCAAGAAGGGGTGACAGGGATTCTCGAGTCGGATGCCGTACTGGGGGCTATGGGGCGCGGTTTGAGACGAGGGCAGATCCTCGGGACAACCATTTTTCCTCAACTATTTCCTCTGCTCTTGACCTTGATCACTCTATCTTTAACCTCCTTATTAGGGGGAGTGGCAGTAATCGAGTACCTCTTTTCTTGGCCAGGAATTGGGAAAATGTTGATCACAGCTGTTCACAATCGGGATTTTCCCTTAATCCAGGGATCGGTTCTGGTCATTACAACCAGTGTCCTTCTGGTCAATACCGTTGCTGAATTTATCCAGCTCATCATTAATCCAAAACGAAATCGTAAGGAGGGGTCTAACCATGTCATCTGATCAGATCAAACGTAACATTCGATGGGTACTAGGGTGTCTCATAGCCTTTCTTGTCTTTTTAGTACTGGCTCAGTGGTTTGGATCTGACCAATCCAATCGGGTTGATTTACCCAATGTTTTGGTAGCACCCTCTCGTCAAGCCTTATTTGGGAAAGATGAGTTGGGCCGCGATCTCTTTGTCCGTGTATTTGTCGGAGGGGCCCATACCCTCTTCCCATCCCTTCTCGCTCTCATTTTGGTCGTCCTTTTTGGTTGCTTCATGGGGGTCTTGAGTGTCAGATTTTGTGGGATTGTGGACCGCTTTGTTCAAGTAGCTATTACGCTGTTTCAAGCCTTTCCTCCCATTATCTTTGTGATCGGAGTCGTCGGCTTCTTGGGCCTTGGGATGGAGCAAACCTTGCTGGCTATCTGTTTGACCAGCTGGACCAAGTATGCCTATCTTGTGCGCTCGCTCCTCCTTGATAGTAAAGAAGAACCGTATTTCCGCTATGCAGATATGTTTGGCAATACCTTCTGGAGTAAGATCAAGCTCTACTATCTTCCTAGTGTCTTTCCTCAAGTCGTAACGACCATGGTGTATGATTTAAATACGATTATCATGGAAATTGCAGGGATGAGTTTTATCGGTTTGGGTGCTCAGATGCCCTATGCAGAGTGGGGTGCGATGATCAATAACGGTAGAAGTTATTTACAAATAGCCCCATGGATTGTTGCTTTTCCAAGTCTCTTTCTCATCCTCTTTATTGGAGGAGTGATGTATCTAGGAAGGCTTCTCAAACAGTACTTCGCTATCCAACAAGAATATAAAAGAAGCTGATTTCTGTGTAAATCAGCTTCTTTTTGTTATGTGACTTTAAGTCCGTTT
>NZ_JAPTFO010000102.1:0-11376 GCF_030985515.1 Stenotrophomonas sp. Sm10 | reverse complement strand
CCCCCCCCCCCCCCCCCCCCCCCCCCCCCCCCGACCTCTGACAGTTTCCGTGTGCTGTCCAGCCACGGAGAAGAAAAAGAAAATCAAAAGCAAACGTCGCTTCGCTCGCATCCACGCATGGCGTGGATCAAGCGTGTCGACCAAGGTCGACACCTACCAGTCATCGCAGTTCACCAACCGACACCGCCCCGCCCAACAAACAGAAAAGCCAGAGCCGGCTGTTGCTCCGGCTCTGGCTCTGGTTTTTGCTTCTGCGGGTGCCGGGCCGCAGGCCCGGCCGATAAACTCAGACCACCGGTTCGCGCAGGGCGGGGTTGTCCCAGCCCGGGCGCGGGGCGAAGCGGTCGCCATGCCGCTGCTGCAGCGCCTTCAACCGCTCGACGATCGCATCGGCACCCACCGCACGGATGTGCTGGATCGGGCCGCCACGGAACGGCGCGAAACCGGTACCGAAGATCACGCCCGCATCCAACAGGTCCGCATCGGCCACTACACCTTCGTGCAGGCACGCAACCGCCTCGTTCAACAGCGGCAGGATCAGGCGGTCCTCCAGATCGGCCGGGGCCTGGTAATCGCTGGCCACGTCCGGCTTCTTCGGCTTGCCGTTCTCCCAGGTGTAGATGCCCTGGCCATCCTTCTTGCCGCGCTTGTCCTGTTCCACCGTCTGCAGGGCCGCCGGAATCTGCAGGCCGAGGAACGGCGCCAGTTCGCGGCCCACGCCCGCAGCCACGTCCAGCCCCACGGTGTCGATCAGTTCGATCGGTCCCATCGGCATGCCGAACTTCACGGCGGCCTTGTCGATCACCGGGCCCGGAATGCCTTCGGCATACGCGGTGGCCGCTTCCAGCATGTAAGGGAACAGCACGCGGTTGACCAGGAAGCCCGGGCTGCCGGCCACCGGCACCGGGAACTTGCCCAGTGCCTTGCAGAACGCGGCCAGGCGGCGTTCGGTTTCCGGCGCCATGCCGTCGTGATGGATGATCTCCACCAACGGCATCTGCGCGACCGGGTTGAAATAGTGCAGGCCGGCGAACTGCGCCGGGCGCTGGATGTGATCGCGCAGTTCAACCAGCGGGATCGACGAAGTGTTGGTTGTCAGCAGCGCGTCCTGCTTCATCTTCGGTTCCAGCGTCTGGTACAGCGCACGCTTGGCCTCGGGGTTCTCGATGATGGCCTCGATCACCAGATCGGCTTCGGCCACGCCGTTGCCTTCCAGATCGGCACGCAGGCGCGCGGCCACGGCAGGGCGCTTGCTCTCGTCACGCACCTTCTTGGCGAACAGCGCCTGCGCGCGTTCCATGGCCGGGTCGATGAAGCGCTGCTCGCGGTCCTGCAGGGTCACCTCGAAGCCCTTGTAGGCGGCCCACGCGGCGATGTCGCCGCCCATCACGCCGGCGCCGACCACGTGCACGTGACGGATGCCGGAATCACCACCGCCCAGGCCCTTCAGTCGCTCGGTCAGGAAGAAGATACGGATCAGGTTGCGCGCGGTCGGTGTACTGGCCAGCTTCACCACCGCGCGCCGCTCGGCGTCCAAACGCGCCTGGATCGGCTTGCCACCACTGCGTTGCCAGGTGCTGATCAGCGCGTACGGCGCCGGGTACTGGTCCTTCTTCGCCTTGCGTGCGACCTGCTTGACCATCTGCGGCGCCAGCAGCCGGCGTGCCAGCCAGGTGTTGGTGGCCCAGGCCATCGCGCGCTGCTTGAACGGGCGGCTGGTGCCGGACAGCGCCAGCGCGACGGCGGTGTCGAGCACCACCGCCGGCGCCACCACCTTGTCGACCAGGCCGATGCCACGCGCGGCCGAGGCCGACAGGGTGCGTCCGGTCAGCATCATGTCCATCGCCGCCGGTGCACCCACCAGTTGCGGCAGGCGGGCGCTGCCGCCCCAGCCCGGGAAGATGCCCAGCTGGGTTTCCGGCAGGCCGATGCGGGTGCTGCTGTCGTTGGAGGCCACGCGGTAGCGGCAGGCCAGCGCCAGTTCGGTGCCGCCTCCCAGGCAGTGGCCATGGATCGCCGCCACGGTCGGGCAGGGCAGTTCGGCCAGCTTCTGGTAGGTGGCCTGGCCACGCCGGATCGCGTCGTTGACAGTGCCGCGACGGTCGAACTCCTGGAACTCCTTCAGGTCGGCACCGGCAATGAAACCGGCCTTCTTCAGCGACTGGATCACCACGCCCTTGGGAGGATCCAGCGCGATGCGCTCAAGCAGGTCGCCCAGCTCCAGCAGCACGTCCTGCGACATGGCGTTGACGCTGCTGTCCTGACGATCCAGGGAGAGAACCACCACGCCGTCGTCGCGGATCTCGGGGTGCCAGTGGCTGAAGCGGAGACCATCGAAGCCTGAGAGCATGGACGTTCCATCCGGTTGTGTATGGAGAAGCGGCTATGATCCAGAGGTTGTTTCCCCCGCGTCAAATCCCAATAGCAGGGGAGTGGCGCCCCCGGATCCATGGCCGTGGACCGGGACGCTAACGGAACGGTGGTTAAAAGCTGGTGCGGCGCCAGGTGATCGGCGACTGAACTTTTCCCGGGATTGGCAGTCTCATTGCCCGACGTCGGTTGGGCTGACAGGAGTGCGGCCCCTCATGGCCGAGGTTGATACACCACAGGAGCTGGATCTGGAACTGGTCCGGCGCGTGCAGCACGGCGAGAGTGCCGCCTTCGATGTCCTGGTGCGCAAGTACCAGCATCGGGTGGTGGCCCTGGTCGGTCGCTACATCGCCGACTGGAGCGAATGTCAGGACGTCGCCCAGGACACTTTCATCCGCGCCTACCGCGCGATCGGGAGTTTCCGTGGCGACGCCCAGTTCTCAACCTGGTTGCATCGAATCGCCGTGAATACCGCCAAAAACTACCTGGCTTCACACAATCGACGGCCGCCGACCGATGACATCGACATCGGCGACGCCGAACAGTTCGACACCGGTACCCGCCTGCGCGACACCGACACGCCCGAACGCGAATTGATGCGCCAGGAGCTGGAACAGACGGTAATGAAGGCCGTCAACGCGCTGCCGGAAGAACTCCGGTCGGCAATCACCCTGCGCGAGGTGGAAGGCCTGAGCTACGAGGATATCGCGCAGAAGATGGGGTGCCCGATCGGCACGGTGCGTTCACGGATCTTCCGGGCGCGCGAGGCGATCGACACCGAACTCCGGCCGCTGCTGGACATCGGCAGCGCCACCCGTGAGAAGAGCCGCGTATGACCAGTAAACCGTTCAACGAATCGCAGAACCACCAATCGCCCGCCGGACAGCGCCTGGACCAGCGCCATCGCGAGCAGCTGTCGGCCCTGGTCGATGGTGAACTGGGCGCCGACGAAGCGCGCTTCCTGCTGCGCCGGATGGAGCACGACCCCGAGCTGGCCGGATGCCAGGAACGCTGGCAGCTGCTGGGCGACGTGATGCGCGGGCAGGCGTCGGCGCTGGCGCCGGCCGGCTTCAGCGCGGCCGTGGCCGCCGCCATCGCGGCCGAACCGGCGCCGCAGGTCGAGCCGCGTCGCCAGGTACGCCGCAGTGGCTGGCGGGCCTGGGGCGGCGGCGCCGCCCTGGCCGCGTCGGTGGCCGCCGTCGCGCTGTTCATCGGCGGCGAGAAGCTGAAGGAGGCCACGCCGGGTGAACCGCTGGCGCCGCAGGTGATCGCCAGCCAGGCGGAGCTGGCGCCGGCGCCCACCACGCCGGCCCCGGTGACCGAGGCTTCGGTGGATACGGCCGCGATGGCCGTGGCTGCTGCGCCGGCTGTGGCGATGGCCGCTTCCAGCCGTCGTCAGGACGCCCGCCGTGCCAGCGCCACGCGTACCCAGCAGGCTGCGCGTGCCGCCCAGCGCGACGAGGCCCCGCAACGGGCCGTCGCCGCAGCGCCGGCGCCGTTGACCCCGACCGTGCCGGCCAACGCCAGCCGCAACCTGCCGTTCGGCGAGGTGGGCGGACTGCAGGCCCGGCCGTGGCCGCGTTCCAGCCTGGCGCCCGCTGCCGGTGGCGCACTCAATGCCAGCTTCCCGGCCCATGCCGGCGGCGCGGCGTTCTATCCGTTCGAGCCGCGCCTGCAGGACGACCTGCCGGTGCCGCCGCGCCCGCGCGACTGAGCCGGGCGCTTTCACGCCCCGCCGCCGGCGGGGTCCGTATTCCTCTTTCCATCCGATCCGGAGGTTGCCGTCCGATGACTCCCCGACTCCGCACGCAGGCCATGGGTCTGCTGGCCCTGACCCTTCCCCTGGTGGCCTGCGCACAGGCCCCCGCGCCTGCCGCGCAGACCCAGCCTGCGCCAGCTGCAGCAGCGCGGGCACCGGCGCAGCCGCTGGTCAGCGGCCTGCCCGACTTCACCAATCTGGTCGAACAGGTCGGCCCGGGCGTGGTCAACGTCGACACCACCATCGTCCGCAACAACCGCCAGGTCGCCCGCGGCCCGATGGGCGACGATGACATGCCGGAGTTCTTCCGCCGCTTCTTCGGCCCGGACTTCCCGATGCCCGGGCAGGGGCCGGGTGGGCCGGATGGCGGCCCCAGCATCAAGGGCCGTGGCATGGGCTCGGGCTTCATCATCTCGCCCGATGGCTATGTACTGACCAACTACCACGTGGTGGCCGATGCCAGCGAGGTGAAGGTCAAGCTGGGCGACCGCCGTGAGTTCACCGCGAGAGTGGTGGGCAGCGACCAGCAGTACGACGTCGCGCTGTTGAAGATCGACGGCAAGAACCTGCCGACCGTGCGCGTTGGCGACTCCAACTCCCTCAAGCCGGGCCAATGGGTGGTCGCGATCGGCTCGCCGTTCGGCCTCGATCACTCGGTCACTGCCGGCGTGGTCAGTGCCCTTGGCCGCAGCACCGGCGGGCCGGACCAGCGCTACGTGCCCTTCATCCAGACCGACGTGGCGATCAACCAGGGCAACTCCGGTGGCCCGCTGCTGAACACGCGTGGCGAAGTGGTCGGCATCAACTCGCAGATCTTCTCTGCTTCGGGCGGCTACATGGGCATCAGCTTCGCGATCCCGATCGACCTGGCGATGAGCGCGGTCGAGCAGATCAAGAAGACCGGCAAAGTCACCCGTGGCCAGCTCGGCGCGGTGGTGCAGGAAATCGACGGCCTGAAAGCGCAGGCGATGGGCCTGCCGGACAGCCGCGGCGCCCTGGTCAACCAGATCGTGCCGGACTCGGCTGCAGCCCGGGCCGGGGTGAAGATCGGCGATGTGATCCGTTCGGTGAACGGCGCGCCGGTCAACAGCTGGTCCGACCTGCCCCCGCTGATCGGCGCGATGGCACCGGGCAGCCGGGTCACCCTGGGCGTGATCCGCGATGGCAAGCCGCGCGACCTCAGCGCCACCCTGACCGCACTGACCGAAGATGCGCAGGCCAGTTCGCGTGGCCCGGCTGCCGGCAACAGCGATGCGGCTCCACAGGCCGGCGCCAACGCCCTGCTGGGGCTGGACGTCAGTGACCTGACCGCGCCGCAGCGCAAGCAGCTGGGCCTGGAATCGGGCGAGGGCGTGCGCATCACCGGGGTCAAGGGCCAGGGCGCGCGCGATGCGGGCCTGTCTCCGGGCATGGTGATCCTGCAGGTAGCCAGCACCCAGGTCGGCAGCGTGGACGCGCTGAACCGTGCGCTGTCCAGCTACAAGAAGGGCGACGTGGTGATGCTGCTGGTGCGCACCGGCAGCGGCAACAGCGCGTTCGTAGCGGTCAAGGCTGGCCAATAAGGCCGGTGCAGGGCCGCCCCGGCGGCCACGTGGTTCCCCCGAAGCCCCCCCCCGGCGGGGCTTCGGCCATTCCGGGCCCGGCTCGATGAGGCCGTTTTCGCGGGCGGGCGCCGGGCATGCGATAATCGACCGTTACCCTGACGACGCCGCGCGCCGCCGCCACCTATGTCTTCTGATTCGATGCGGAACATCCGCAACTTCTCCATCATCGCCCATGTCGACCACGGCAAGTCCACGCTGGCCGACCGCATCATCCAGCTCTGTGGTGGCCTGCAGGCCCGCGAGATGGAAGCGCAGGTGCTCGACTCCAACCCGATCGAGCGCGAGCGTGGCATCACGATCAAGGCGCAGTCGGTGTCGCTGCCGTACCTGGCCAAGGACGGGCAGACCTACCACCTGAACTTCATCGACACCCCCGGCCACGTCGACTTCTCCTATGAAGTCAGCCGCTCGCTGGCCGCCTGCGAAGGCGCGCTGCTGGTGGTCGATGCCGCCCAGGGCGTGGAAGCGCAGTCGGTGGCCAACTGCTACACCGCGGTGGAGCAGGGCCTGGAAGTGGTGCCGGTGATCAACAAGATCGACCTGCCCACCGCCGACATCGAGCGCGCCAAGGCCGAGATCGAGGCCGTGATCGGCATCGACGCCTCCGACGCGGTGCCGGTCAGCGCCAAGACCGGCTTGAACGTGCAGGATGTGCTGGAAGCGATCGTGCACCGCATCCCGCCGCCGGCGCCGCGCGACACCGACAAGCTGCAGGCGCTGATCATCGATTCGTGGTTCGACAATTACCTGGGCGTGGTGTCGCTGGTGCGCGTGATGCAGGGCGAGATCAAGGCCGGTGACAAGCTGCAGGTGATGTCCACCGGCCGCAACCACCAGGTCGACAACGTTGGCGTGTTCACCCCGAAGCGCAAGGTGCTGCCGGCGCTGAAGGCCGGTGAAGTGGGTTGGGTCACCGCCAGCATCAAGGACGTGCACGGTGCGCCGGTCGGCGACACGCTGACCCTGGCCGGCGACCCGGCACCGAAGCCGCTGCCGGGCTTCCAGGAAATGCAGCCGCGCGTGTTCGCCGGCCTGTTCCCGGTCGATGCCGAGGACTATCCGGACCTGCGCGAAGCGCTGGACAAGCTGCGCCTGAACGATGCCGCGCTGCGCTTCGAGCCGGAAAGCTCCGAGGCGATGGGCTTCGGCTTCCGCTGCGGTTTCCTCGGCATGCTGCACATGGAAATCGTGCAGGAGCGCCTGGAGCGCGAATACAACCTGGACCTGATCAGCACCGCGCCGACGGTGGTGTATGAAGTCCTGAAGACCGATGGCTCGATCATCAACATGGACAACCCGGCCAAGCTGCCGCCGGTGAACCAGGTCGAGGAGATCCGCGAGCCGATCATCCGTGCCAACGTGCTCACCCCCGAGGAGTACATCGGCAACATCATCAAGCTGTGCGAAGAAAAGCGCGGCAGCCAGATCGGCATCAACTACCTGGGCAGCCAGGTGCAGATCAGCTATGAATTGCCGATGGCCGAGGTGGTGCTGGACTTCTTCGACAAGCTGAAGTCGGTCAGCCGTGGCTATGCCTCGCTGGACTACCACTTCGTGCGCTTCGACGCGGGCCCGTTCGTGCGCGTGGACGTGCTGATCAACGGTGACAAGGTCGATGCCCTGTCGCTGATCGTGCACCGCAGCCATGCCGACCGCCGCGGCCGCGAGCTGTGCGAAAAGATGAAGGACCTGATCCCGCGCCAGATGTTCGACGTGGCCATCCAGGCCGCCGTTGGCTCGCAGATCATCGCCCGCACCACGGTCAAGGCCATGCGCAAGAACGTGCTGGCCAAGTGCTATGGTGGCGACGTTTCGCGCAAGAAGAAGCTTCTGGAAAAGCAGAAGGAAGGCAAGAAGCGCATGAAGCAGGTCGGCCGCGTGGAGATCCCGCAGGAAGCGTTCCTGGCCGTGCTGCAGATGGACAACAAGTAAGCCCGCACCGGCCCTGCGGGGCCGGTCGTCTGGTGACGTTGCAAAGGACCCTGAATGAAACTGTTTGAGATCCTCCTGGTCGTGCTGACCCTGGCCTCGGGCCTGATCCTGCTTGCGGACAAGCTGTACCTCGCCAAGCGTCGCGCCCAGCGCGCGGGCCTGCTCGATTCCGAGCCGGTGCTGGTGGATTACTCGCGTGCGTTCTTCCCGGTGCTGGCGATCGTGCTGGTCGTGCGCAGCTTCATTGCGGAGCCGTACAAGATTCCATCCAGTTCGATGATGCCGAACCTGCTGATTGGCGATTTCATCCTGGTCAACAAGTTCTCCTATGGCCTGCGCCTGCCGATCAGCAACACCAAGATCGTGCCGTTTGGCGAGCCGTCGCGTGGTGACGTGGTGGTGTTCCACTTCCCCGGCCATGGCGAGAACGATCCGGCCAAGGGCGAGAACTTCATCAAGCGCGTGATCGGCGTGCCGGGTGACACCGTGGTCTTTGAAGGCGACGGCGTGATCCTCAACGGCGAGCCGCTGAAGTATGACAACAAGGGTATCTACGCCGGCCACAAGGGCCAGGGCGAGGGCGCCAACCTGCTGCTCGAGCACCTGCCGGGCCGCACCCACACGGTGCTGGAGACCGACTATCCGCGCGGCCAGGGCCAGTGGACCGTGCCGGCCGGCAAGTACCTGGTGATGGGCGACAACCGCGACAACAGCGATGATGGCCGGTTCTGGGGCCTGCTGCCGGAAGAAAACCTGCGCGGCAAGGCGTTCCTGATCTGGCTGAACTGCCAGGGCTGGTTGTGCAAGGATGGCTTCGAGCCGTCGCGGATCGGCTCGAGCATCAACTGAGTACCTTCACATCCAACGCGTATCTGGGGAGAACGCAATGAAGACGATGAACACGCAGCGTGGCATGACCTTGACCTCGTTCCTGACGGTCCTGATCGTGGTGGGCTTCTTCCTCTACATCGGCATGAAGCTGTTCCCGATGTATCAGGAGTACTACGCTGTGCGCTCGGCGATGAAGAGCCTGGCCAACGAGCCGGGCGTGGGCAGCATGGAGCCGGCGCGCATCCAGGACCTGTTCTTCAAGCGCCTGTACATCAACTACTCGGACAACGTGAAGCCGGCCAACGTGAAGTTCGACCGTCGCGACAATGGCTGGACCCTCAAGGTCAACTACGAAGTGCGCCGTCAGCTGATCGGCAACCTCGATGTGGTTGGCAAATTCGATTCTTCCCAGGACCTGACACGAAGCGGTGCCCAGTAAATTCATCCAACGTGGCGACCTGATCGGTCATGCCTTCAGCGACCCGGCGCTGCTCAAGCAGGCGCTGACGCATCGCAGTGCCGGTGCGCCGCACAATGAGCGGCTGGAGTTCCTTGGCGACAGCATCGTCAACATGATGGCGGCCGAGGCGTTGTACCGGCGCTGGCCCAAGGCCGACGAAGGGGCGATGACCCGTGCCCGCGCAGAGCTGGTGCGTGAAGGCGCGCTTGCGGTGATCGGGCGCAGCCTGGAACTGGGCGAGCGGCTGACCTTGGGCCCGGGCGAAATGAAGTCCGGTGGTCATCGCCGCGACTCGATCCTGGCCGATGCGGTGGAAGCCGTGGTGGCTGCGATCTACCTGGATGCCGGCTTCGAGGCCTGCCGGGCAGTGGTGCTGCCCTGGTTCAGTGCTTCGATCGAGGCGCTGCCGGCCTCGGGCCGGCCTGAGAAGGATCCCAAGACCCGCCTGCAGGAATGGCTGCAGGCCCGACAGAAGGCGTTGCCGCAGTACGAGCTGGTGTCAGAATCCGGTGACGACCACGCCAAGCACTTCCGGGTACGCTGCAACGTAGCCGACCCGGCCGCCAGCACCGAGGGCGAAGGCGCCTCGCGGCGGCTTGCCGAACAACAGGCGGCTGCGGCCGTCCTAGAACAACTGGATTCCAAGTGAGCGAACAAACTTCCCATCATTGCGGCAGCGTGGCCGTCATCGGCCGCCCGAACGTGGGCAAATCGACCCTGACCAATGCCCTGGTCGGCGCCAAGGTCAGCATCGTTTCCAACCGCCCGCAGACCACGCGCCATCGCCTGCTGGGCATCGCCACCTATCCGGAAGGACAGCTGGTGCTGGTCGACACCCCCGGCCTGCACAAGGTGCAGAAGCGGGCGATGAACCGGGTGATGAACCGCGCTGCGCGCGGCTCGCTGGAAGGCGTCGACGCCGGCCTGCTGGTGATCGAAGCCGGCCGCTGGGATGAAGAGGACAGCCTGGCTTTCAATGTGCTGCGCGACGCTGGCATTCCGGTGGTGCTGGTGGTCAACAAGATCGATCGCCTGAAGGAGAAGGGCGCGCTGCTGCCGTTCCTGCAGCAGGTGACCGAAGGTCGCGACTTCGCCGCCGTGCATCCGATCTCCGCGCAGAAGCGCAACGGCCTGGAAGCGCTGGTGCGCGATGTGCTGAAGCTGCTGCCGGAAGCCCCGCCAATGTTCGGCGAGGACGAGATCACCGACCGCAGCCAGCGTTTCCTGGCCGGTGAACTGGTGCGCGAGCAGCTGATGCGCCAGCTCGGCGAGGAACTGCCGTATGCCACCACGGTGGAAATCGAGCGTTTCACCGAAGATGGCAACCTGCTGCGCATCGGTGCGGTTATCTGGGTCGAACGTGAAGGCCAGAAGGCGATCGTGATCGGCAAGGGTGGCACCCGGCTGAAGGAGATCGGCGCCAAGTCCCGCCTGCAGATGGAACGTCTGTTCGGGGCCAAGGTGTTCCTGGAGACCTGGGTGCGCGTGCGTGAAGGCTGGTCCGACGACGAGGCCGCACTGAAGGCCTTCGGTTACGAGTAAGTCGTTGCGGTCGCTTCGATGCTGATCGAGGACGACACCGGCTTCGTGCTGCATGCACGGGCCTACCGCGAGACCAGCCTGCTGGTCGAAGTGCTGAGCGCGCAGCATGGCCGTATCGGCCTGCTCGCGCGTGGTGTGTCAACCGCCAAGGGCCAGGTGCTGCGCGCTGCCCTGCAGCCATTGCAATGGATCCGCTTCAGTGCCCAGCAGCGCGGTGAACTGGCCCAGCTGCGCGGTGCCGAGGCGCTGGATGCCGCGCCACGCCTGGTCGGCCAGGCGATGTTGGCCAGCTTCTACCTGAGTGAACTGACCCTGCGCCTGGCTCCGCGCCAGGACCCGCTGCCCGGGTTGTACCTGGCCTACGGCGAGGCACGTGCGCGGCTGGCCGTGGGCGCCGGCCTGGCCTGGACCCTGCGTCGCTTCGAACGCGAGCTGCTGTCCGCGCTGGGCCTGGGTTTCGATCTGGACAGCGCCAGCGATGGCCAGCCGATCGACCCGGCGGCGCGCTACGAACTGGATCCTCAGGAAGGCGCGCAGCGACTGCTGAGCGAGCGCGGCGGGGAGCGCCGGGCGGCGGCCACTGGCTCGGCGCTGCTGGCGTTGGCGGCCGACGAAGAGCCCGCTGCCGCCGACCTGGCCAGCCTGCGCCTGCCGATGCGGCGGGTGCTGGCCCATCACCTCGGGCCGCGCGGCCTGAAGTCCTGGGAAATGCTCGAGCAGCTCGCACCCCGCAGGTAGGGGGTGTTCGGCAGGGCTTGCAGCCCTGCACCTGCCGAATCAACGGCAACGGCAAAAGCTGGCTACTCGTGGGTAGGCGGGGTGGGTCCGGTTGCGGGAGACGCCGTAAACCCATCCATGCCGCGGACACTCCCGCAACC
>NZ_JAPTFO010000101.1:0-11512 GCF_030985515.1 Stenotrophomonas sp. Sm10 | reverse complement strand
CGGCCGCACGCCCGGCGCTGCCGCGCCGGATCGAGGCCAGCAATGGCGACGCCAAGGTGCGCCTGCTGGTGGACCAGTGGGGGCAGGGCGCCCCATGAGTGCCGGGCACGATGACGCGGGCTGGTCCTGGTGGCCGGCCCCGGCCAAGCTGAACCTGTTCCTGCACATCACCGGCCGCCGCGCCGACGGCTACCACGAGCTGCAGACCGTGTTCCGCCTGCTGGACTGGGGCGATCGCATTGGCCTGCGCCTGCGTGAAGACGGCCAGGTGCGCCGTGAGGGCGAGGGTTTGGCCGGCGTTGCCGAGGCGGATGATCTGGCGGTGCGTGCCGCGCGCCTGCTCCAGGAAGCGGCAAAGGTCGAGCAAGGTGCAGACATCATCGTCGAAAAGCACGTTCCCGCTGGGGGTGGGTTTGGCGGGGGGTCGTCCGACGCGGCCACGGCGCTGGTGGTGCTGAACCGGCTGTGGCGGGCGGGTCTGGATGAAGAGGCTTTGGCGGCGCTGGGCCTGCGCCTGGGCGCAGATGTGCCGGTATTCGTGCGCGGGCGCAACGCCTGGGCCGAAGGCGTGGGCGAGCGCCTGCAGCCGATCACTCTGGCTCCGGCCTGGTACGTGCTGGTCGAACCGGGCGTTCATGTTCCTACGCCAGCACTGTTTGCAGACCCGGATTTGACGCGCGACAGCCCAGTGGCGAAAATAGAGGACTTCGCTTCCGGGACCTTGGTCGGGAACGCGTTCGAACCGGTGCTGCGCCGCCGTGAGCCTGCCGTCGAGGCAGCGTTCGCCGCGTTGAGCGACATCGGCACGGCGCGGCTGACCGGTTCGGGAAGTGGTTGTTTCGTCGAGTTCGCATCGCAGTCTGCCGCAGAGCAGGGACGGTCGAAGTTGCCGAAGGAGTTGCGGGCAAGGGTGGCAGCGGGCGTAGCGCGTTCGCCACTGCTGGATGCACTCGAGCAACACTGATTTATCACTGCAGGGGCGTCGCCAAGAGGCCCAAGGCACCAGGTTTTGATCCTGGCATTCGTAGGTTCGAATCCTACCGCCCCTGCCAATAGCGGCTGTGTCCGCGCCTTCCAGCGCATCGCCCGCGCGGGACGTGGAAACAACCGCGGTGTTGTCAGCAGCAAGGGTCCATCGGGGTCCTTGCCGACTCCGGATCCCCGCCACTCGTCCCCGCCCGAGACAATCATGATGCAAGAGTCCCCGAACCTGCTGGTCTTTTCCGGCAACGCCAACAAACGTCTGGCGCAGAACATCTGCAAGGAACTGGGGGTTCGCCCGGGCAAGGCGCTGGTCTCGCACTTCTCCGATGGCGAAGTGCAGGTGGAGATCGAAGAGAACGTCCGCAAGCAGGACGTGTTCGTGATCCAGCCGACCTGCGCGCCGAGCGCGGAAAACCTGATGGAGCTGCTGGTGCTGATCGACGCGCTCAAGCGCGCATCGGTGGCCAGTGTCACCGCCGTGGTGCCGTATTTCGGCTACTCGCGCCAGGATCGCCGCATGCGCTCCTCGCGCGTGCCGATCACCGCCAAGCTGGCGGCCAAGATGTTCAGCACCGCGGGCGCTGATCGCGTGCTGACCGTCGACCTGCACGCCGACCAGATCCAGGGCTTCTTCGATATTCCGGTGGACAACGTGTATGCGTCCCCGCTGCTGCTGGCCGACATCTGGCGCGCCTACGGCACCGAGAACCTGATCGTTGTGTCGCCGGACGTGGGCGGCGTGGTCCGTGCCCGTGCGGTGGCCAAGCGCCTGGATGACGCCGATCTGGCGATCATCGACAAGCGCCGCCCGCGCGCCAACGTCTCCACCGTGATGAACATCATCGGTGACGTCGAAGGCAAGACCTGCGTGATGGTCGATGACATCGTCGACACCGCCGGCACCCTGTGCGCCGCTGCCGCTGCCCTGAAGGCGCGCGGTGCGCTCAAGGTCGCCGCCTACTGCACCCACGCGGTGCTGTCGGGCCCGGCGGTGGACAACATCACCAATTCCCAGCTCGACGAGCTGGTGGTGACCGACACCATCCCGCTGAAGGACGCCGCGCGAGTGTGCAGCAAGATCCGCCAGCTGAGCGTGGCGGAAATGCTGGCCGAAACGATGCGCCGCATCGCCTTCGGTGAGTCGGTCAGCTCGCTGTACGTCGACTGAGTTTTCGCCCCTGCCGGCAACGGCGGGGCATACCCCGGGTGCTTCTGGTCGCGGAAGCATCTTCAACCGCCACGCCGCAGGGCGCGGCAACAACCTGAGTAGTCGAAAATGTCGAAGACCCATGAAATCAAGGTCACCAAGCGTGAACTGCAGCGTAAGGGTGCGAGCCGCCGCCTGCGTCACGCCGGTGTGATCCCGGCCATCGTGTACGGCGGCAACGCCGAGCCGGTCGCCATCAGCCTGGACCACAACGAAATCTGGCTGGCCCAGCAGAACGAGTGGTTCTATGCCTCGATCCTGGACCTGAACCTGGATGGTCAGGTGCAGAAGGTCCTGCTGCGTGACATGCAGCGCCACCCGTACAAGCAGCTGATCATGCACCTGGACTTCCAGCGCGTGAACGAGAACGAAGCCCTGACCGCTTCGGTCCCGCTGCACTTCGTCAACGAAGACACCTCGCCGGCCGGCAAGGCTGCCGACGTCGTGGTCACCCACGAACTGAAGGAAGTGACCATCACCTGCCTGCCGAAGGACCTGCCGGAGTCGATCGAAGTCGACCTGGGTGAGCTGAAGGCCGGTGACGTGGTGTACCTGTCCGACATCAAGCTGCCGAAGGGCGTGGAAATCCCGGCCCTGGCGCTGGGCAAGGACCACGACGACGCCATCGTCACCGCCAAGGCCGGCAAGGCCGACGCGGCCGACGAAGAAGCGGCTGCCGCCGAGTAATACCGCTACGGTGCCTGCCTGCGGGCAGGCACCGTACTGGAAGGAACCATGGCAGGACTGCGACTGATCGTCGGTCTGGGCAACCCCGGATCGGAACACGCCCGGACCCGGCACAATGCCGGGTTTCATTTCGTTGAGGCCCTGGCGGAGAAAGCCGGTGCGCGATGGAATGTGGACAGCAAGCTGTTCGGTGAGACCGCCAAGGTCGAGATCGCCGGGCAGACGGTGTGGCTCCTCAAGCCCGCCACCTTCATGAACCTCAGCGGCAAGTCGGTCACCGCCGCGCAGCGGTTCTGGAAGATCGAGCCGGAGGAAACCCTGCTGGCCCACGACGAACTGGACCTGCCGCCCGGCGCGGCACGGCTGAAGTTCGACGGTGGCCACGGCGGTCAGAACGGCCTGCGCGACACCATCCGCCTGCTCGGCCATGGCAAGTTCCATCGCCTGCGCGTGGGCATTGGCCACCCCGGCCACAAGGACCGCGTGGTGGGTTGGGTGCTCGGCCGCCCGTCGAAGGAAGATGACGTGCTGATCGCGCGCGCCATCGACGATGCGATCGACGTGCTGCCGCTGGCGGTGCAGGGCGATTTCAACGAAGCGATGAAGCGCCTGCACACCCCGAAATAACCGGTAGGTACCGACCGTTGGCCGGTACGGAGTCAACCAGGCCGGTAGGTACCGACCGTTGGTCGGTACGGAGTCAACCAGGTCGGTAGGTACCGACCGTTGGTCGGTACGGAGTCAACCGGGTCGGTAGGTACCGACCGTTGGTCGGTACGGAGAATGATTGGAAAAGCAGCGCCCACGTCGCTGTTTCCCCAATCACTTTCACCCCAGAGAGCTGTCACCCATGGGTATCAAATGCGGCATCGTCGGCCTGCCCAACGTCGGCAAGTCGACCCTGTTCAATGCGCTGACCAAGGCGGGCATCGCCGCGGCGAACTTCCCGTTCTGCACCATCGAGCCGAACGTCGGCATCGTGCCGGTGCCGGACCCGCGCCTGAACGAGCTGGCGGGCATCATCAACCCGCAGAAGGTCATCCCGACCGCGGTCGAGTTCGTCGACATCGCCGGTCTGGTCGCCGGTGCCGCCAGCGGTGAAGGCCTGGGCAACAAGTTCCTGGCGCACATCCGCGAAGTCGATGCGATCACCCACGTGGTGCGCTGCTTCGAGCACGGCGACATCGTGCACGTGGCCGGCAAGGTCGACCCCATCTCGGACATCGAAACCATCGACACCGAACTGGCGCTGGCCGACCTGGACAGCGTAGAGAAGGCACTGAACCGTGCCGAGCGCGCGGCCAAGGGCGGCGACAAGGATGCAGCGGCGCGCAAGCCGGTGCTGGCCAAGCTGCAGGCGGCACTGTCCGACGGCAAGGCTGGTCGTTCGGTCGGCCTGGATGATGAAGAAAAGGCGCTGGTACGCGACCTGTTCCTGCTGACCCTGAAGCCGGTGATGTACATCGCCAACGTGCTGGAAGACGGCTTCGAGAACAACCCGCACCTGGAAGCCGTGCGCGCGCACGCCGCCGCCGAGGGCGCGCAGGTGGTGCCGGTGTCGGCCGCGATCGAAGAAGAGCTGTCCCAGCTCGACGATGAAGACCGCGACACCTTCCTGGCCGACCTGGGCCTGAGCGAGCCGGGCCTGAACCGCGTGATCAACGCGGCCTACAGCCTGCTGGGCCTGCAGACCTATTTCACCGCAGGCGTGAAGGAAGTCCGTGCGTGGACGGTGCGCAAGGGTGCCACCGCCCCGCAGGCTGCCGCGGTCATCCACACAGATTTCGAGAAGGGCTTCATCCGCGCCGAAACCATCGCGTATGACGACTTCATCAAGTACAAGGGCGAAGCCGGCGCCAAGGAAGCCGGTCGCCTGCGCTTGGAAGGCAAGGAATACCGCGTGCAGGAAGGCGACATCCTGCACTTCCGCTTCAACGTCTGATCCAGCGGCATCGGATCGACCCCGGACGCCCCGCCTCGTGCGGGGCGTTCGCGTTTCTGAATATGGATAAAAAATCACCACGCTGCGAAACGCTTGCGGCGTGATGTTCGCCGGCACTTGTCCACAGCAAACTCCCATCGCTTTCCACGCCGCATGTGGAAAACCGGCGAAGCCGATGTAGAGCCGAGCCCATGCTCGGCTGATGCCAGCCGGAGCCGAGCGTGGGCTCGGCTCTACAAGGGGCTCGCCCGCGCGACCTGGACAGATTTTCACCACGCTTCGAAACGCCTGCGCTGCAATGCTCGCACCCACTTGTCCACACCAAGTTCCCATCGCTTTCCACGCGTGGTGTGGAAAACAACGGGAGGCGTGGATAAAAAATAACCACGCCCGGAAATGCCTGCATCGCAACGCTCGAACCCACTTGTCCACATCAAGTTCCCATCACTCTCCACGCATTGTGTGGAAAACCCCGGTGGCCCGCTCTGATAGCCGCCCACCTTGGTGGGCGCGCGGCGAGACAGTGCCCGCCAAGGTGGGCATCTACCAGAGCGCAAATGACAAGGCCCGCCAATGGCGGGCCTTGTCGTCCACGTCCTGCAAGGCGGCGCGCCTTACAGCGCGGTGCCGCCAAACTTGTGGGTGTACTGCAGGTTGATGGTGCGGCCGACGCTGTCGAACCAGGACACGTCGTAGTACGGGTACGCGGTATACGTGGTGTCCTTCGGCGGCATCTTGTTGAACACATTGACCACCGACAGCGACAGGCGCGAGTGGTCGTCGAAGCGGTACTGCACCGAGGCGTTGTAGCGGTAGGTCGCCTTCACGTACGGGCTGTCGCCGCTGTCCCAGTCGAACGACTGGTCGTAGCTGTCCGAAGTTGGCAGCTTGCCCAGGCGCGAGCCATAGACCGTCGCCGACCACGCGTCCTTCTCCCAGGTCACGCTCAGGCTGGTCTTGGTACGCGGGATGTCGAATCCGCTGTTGACCGCGAACTGGTCCAGTGTCGGGTCACCGGGGTAGCGCTGGAAATCGTGCTTCTTCACCCAGGTGTGGGTGCCGTTGAGGATGAAATCGCCGATGCCGGTCTGCATGCGGTAGCGCAGGCCGACGTCGATACCGGAGGTCGATTCGCGGGCGACGTTGATCGGAGCGACGCGCACGCCGTAAAGGCGGCCATCACCGGTGCGGGTGATGCGGTCGAGCGCGTCCACGCAGGTCGGCGAGTTGATGTCGGCAGTACCCAGGCGGCAGTTGGCTTCGTTGGCCAGGAGCGTGCGAACGTCCATGTCCTGCACCTGCTTGCGCATGTCGATGTCAAACCAGTCCACGGACAGGTCCAGGCCGATCGCCGGCGACCAGACGAAGCCTGCACTCCACGAGGTGCTGGTTTCCGGGTCGAGCTGGCGGCTGCCGGTGCGGCTGCGGATCAGGTTGCGCTCGTAGTCGGAACAGTCGCTAGCGCCATCGGCGCGGCAGCTGTACAGGTCTTCGGCGGTGGTCTCGTCGTTGCCCGGTCCGGCGAACACGTAGTGCAGGTCCGGCGCGCGGAACGCGGTGCCATACGAACCGCGCACCAGCAGCGTGTCGATCGGGCGCCATTCCAGACCGCCGCTCCAGGTCGCCTTGCCGATGGTGTGGCCGGAATAGCGGTACTGGTCGTAGCGGCCGGCCACGCTCAGGTTGACCGTCTCGTGCAGCGGCATGCGCAGCTCGGCGGCGGTCGCCCAGCGGTTGCGCGAGCCCTGACCGTCCGAATCCTTCCAGCTGTAGTAGTAGTACTGGGTGGCCAGCGGATCGGGATTCAGCGCATAGGCCTGCTGGCCCACTTCCACGGTCGCGGCGAACCCGGCATCACCGCCCGGCAGGCCGAACAGCGCGGAATTGGTCAGCGTGAACGCAGCCGTCTCGGTGCGCGACTTCGGGGTGTAGGTGGTGCGCGCTGCGATCGAATCGTACTCGGCGCGGGTCAGCGGCCGGTACAGGCGTGACGGGTCGGCGTTGTAGATCGGGAAACCGTCGTCGTCCACGCCCAGCTGCGGGCCCAGGAACAGGTCATTGGCCTTGGCGGCGATGATCTGCGCCCAGCTGATCCGCGACTGGTACTGCGAATGGCTCAGCGCCGCTTCGTAGTCCCAGTTGCCGGCCAGATTGCCCTTGAAGCCGGTGGTCACGCTGAAGGTCTTCTGCGCGCTGCGTACCATCGCATTGCGCAGGCCCCCCATTTCCTCGGGTGAGAACTGGCGCTGCCAGAACTCGATCTCGCCGGTGGCCTGGTTGTTGAAGTAGCCCGACTCATCGCCATTGGCGTCCATGCGGCCCCACTTGGTGACGTCGCGCATCAGCGACATCGTGTGGTAGCCCAGCTGCACATCGGCGAACCATTGCTGGCCGTTTTCGAAGTCGTAGCTCAGCGAGGCGTAGCCATTGGCGCCGCGGCGCTTGCTGAGGATGGTGCCGTAGCCGATCGAGCTGTCGCTGCCGCAGTAGTAACCGTAGCGCGGGCGGTAGGCGCGGTAGGTGCTGCCCTGGTTCTGCCCGGCCAGCGCTTCGCAGGTGGCCGCGCCCGGATCCAGGTAGTCGTCGTTGTAGTCCGTACGCAGGTAAGCGCGGCGGGCGATGCGCGAGCCCTCGGTGGGGCCGTCCTGGGTCGAATCCTGGATGTCGCGCTCATAGGCCCACAGCGGGGTCTGCGACTGCAGCTCGACGCTGTACACGGCGTTGAAGTTGCCGCGGCTGAAGCCGCTGGCCAGGCTCATGTCGAACGACTCGCCACCGCCTTCGCTGGTGGTGCCCATGCGCATGTCGATCGTGGTGCCGTCGGCCTTTTTCTTCAGGATGAAGTTGACCACGCCGGCGATCGCGTCCGAGCCGTAGATGGCCGAGGCACTGCCGGTCAGCACTTCGATGCGCTCGATCATTCCCAGCGGGATGTTGGAGACGTCGGTGAAGTTGCTGCGGCCCTTGAACGGCATCGGGAAGTCGGCGATGCGGCGGCCGTTGACCAGTACCAGCGTGTGGTTCGAGCCGAGGCCACGCAGGTCCACCTGCTGGGCGCCGGGCGAGAAGTCGGCGCCGCCGGAGGACTGCTGGCTCTGCGTCTCACCGCCGTTCTGGGTCATTGCACGCAGCACGTCCGGCACGCTGGTGAAGCCGCTGGAGCGGATCTGTTCGGCGTTGATCACCGTGATCGGGGCGGGGCCTTCCACCTGGGCGCGCGGAATGCGCGAGCCGGTGACCTGCACCGCGTCCAGCTGTTGCACCGAAGAGGAAGCCGGTGCCTGGGCCGCCGCGGAAGCAGCCACGCCCATCAACGCCAGCTGGATCGACCACGCCATCGCCTGTCTACGCATGAGGAATTCTCGGAAATGAAGCCGGCCCGCAGAGGAGGGGCCCTGTCCCCCATTCAGATTTCCGGAACGGGCGCGCGCATTTAACGCCTTTTTCATGTCCTTGACTACTGGGTCCCTATCTGGCAAAGAGTGGAAACGCTTGCAAGTCGATTTTGTTCAGGGAGATCAAGATGCGACGCCTCCATCGGACCGTGCGTGCCCCCTTCGCCTGGCTGGCGCTGTTGGTCTTGGCCGTGCCGTTGGTCGCCCTTGCGCAGGACCTGCAGGGCCCGGGCTTCGCCTACTACGAAGCCGGCGATCTCGACGCGCCCCGGCCCGGTCCGCGCGCACCGGCCATGATGCTGATGGGCGGTGGCGAATGGGTGCCGGAGGCCTTCCACTGGTGGCTGAAGCAGGCTGGCAATGGCCGCGTGCTGATCCTGCGCGCTTCTGGCAGTGATGAGCTGCAGGACCGCCTGTACCGCGAGATCGGCGGTACCACCGCAGTGCAGACGCTGGTCTTCGACAGCCGCCGCGGCGCCGACGATCCGGCCGTGCTGCGCGTGGTTGCCGCCGCCGATGCCATCTTCATTGCCGGTGGTGACCAGTCGCGCTACATCCGCTTCTGGAAGGGCACTGCGCTCAACCGCGCGCTGAACGCCCATGTGCGCGCCGGCAAGCCGATTGCCGGTACCAGCGCTGGGCTCGCCATCCTCGGTGGCTATGCCTACGGCGCGATGGACGGCGGCAGCATCACCTCCGCCGGTGCGCTGGCCGACCCGATGGGCAGTGCGGTGACCATGGACAGTGGCTTCCTGCAGATGCCCTACCTGCAGCGCGTGGTCACCGACACCCACTTCGACAAGCGCGACCGGCTCGGTCGCCTGATCGTGTTCGTGGCGCGCGCCGCCCAGGACAGTGGCGACCCCGGCATCGTCGGCATCGGCGTCGACGAGGACACCGCCCTGTGCGTGGAGCCCGATGGCCAGGCACAGGTCTACAGTGCTGACGGCGAGGGCAAGGTCTGGGTGGTCAGCCCCGGCCGCGATGCCGACCGCCTGGTCGAAGGTGAGCCGCTGCGCTTCCACGCGGTGCCGGTAACGGTGGTCGCCAGCGGCAGCCGCATGCGCCTGGATGACTTCCAGGCCGAGGCCGACTATCAGGCCGTGGCCGACGTCAGCGATGGCGAGATCGAAGTCATCCGCCAGTGACCCGGCGATCCTGTGACCACGCATGGGATGCTGTAGAGCCGAGCCCGCGCTCGGCTGCTCTTCAATCGAGGCATCAGCCGAGCATGGGCTCGGCTCTACGACGATGCCTCCCTTGCCCACCTGCTGGAGACGTACCCGATGAAACTGCGCCTGGCGCTGTCTATGCTGCTGTCCCTGCCCATGCTTGCCCAGGCCGCACCGGCCGCTTCACCGCTGCTGGTCATCCACGGCGGCGCCGGCGTCGAGCGCAAGGACCTGTCGCCGGCCAAGGAAAAGGCCGCACGTGACGCGCTGCGGGCAGCACTGCTGAAGGGTCATGCGGAACTGGTGGCCGGTCGCCCTGCGCTCGCAGCGGTCACTGCGGCGATCACCGTGCTGGAGGACGATCCCACCTTCAACGCCGGCAAGGGCGCAGTGTTCACCCACGACGGCCGCAACGAGCTGGATGCGGCGGTCATGGATGGCGCGAACCAGGCGGCGGGCGCGGTGGCGGGCGTGCAACGGGTGCGCAACCCGATCCTGCTGGCGCAGACCGTGATGCAGAAATCCCGCCACGTGATGATGGTCGGGCAGGGCGCCGAAGCCTTCGCGGCCGAGCAGGGCATGCCTCTGGTCGATCCCTCCTACTTCCGTACAGAGAAGCGTTGGCAACAGCTGCAGCGCGCCCTCAAGGAAGAGGCCAGTGGCCAGGCACATGCCGACCTGGAGACTGCAAAGCACTTCGGTACCGTTGGTGCGGTCGCATTGGACGCGCAGGGGCATCTGGCCGCCGGCACCTCCACCGGGGGCATGACCAACAAGCGCTACGGCCGGGTCGGTGACTCGCCGATCATCGGTGCCGGCACCTGGGCCGACGCACGCTGCGCGGTGTCCGGCACCGGGTGGGGCGAGTACTACATCCGCACTGCGGCCGCGCACGAGATCTGTGCGCGCATGCGCTACCAGGGGCAGAGCCCGGAGCAGGCCGGCAAGGGCGTGATCAACGAGACGATTCCGCAGATGGGCGGCGACGGCGGTGCGATCGTGCTCGGCGCAGACGGAAAAATGGCCACGCCGTTCAACACCCAGGGCATGTATCGGGGCTGGATCGGTGGCGACGGCGTCCCTCATGTCGCAATTTTCGCCAACGAGACCCTGCCGGTTCCCGGGCAATAACCTTGCGTATCAATGGGTTTGCGACAGCGTGTGAAAAAAATGGAAAAAAGCGTTGACAGCCCCCCGTCCCATCAGCAGAATAAGCGGCTCACCACCACACACCGCAACGCTTCGGCGGCAACGGGTTGGGGTGGTAAGGAGGGATACCCAAGCGGCCAACGGGGGCAGACTGTAAATCTGCTGGCTTACGCCTTCGGTGGTTCGAATCCACCTCCCTCCACCAGTTTCACGTTGTGACATTCCCGGCGCGGGAGTAGTTCAATGGTAGAACCTCAGCCTTCCAAGCTGATGGTGCGGGTTCGATTCCCGTCTCCCGCTCCATTGAATGAACTTTGAATATTATCGAGTTCATGTCATAATGCAAAACTCGGCTCACGTAGCTCAGTCGGTAGAGCACTTCCTTGGTAAGGAAGAGGTCGAAGGTTCGATTCCTTTCGTGAGCACCATCTCAAGCATCACCTCTCAGACGAATTCGAGATAAGCAGCCATGGCCAAGGGTAAGTTCGAGCGCACCAAGCCGCACGTCAATGTCGGCACCATCGGTCACGTCGACCACGGCAAGACCACGCTGACCGCCGCACTGACCAAGATCGGTGCCGAGCGCTTCGGTGGCGAGTTCAAGGACTACTCCTCGATCGACGCCGCTCCGGAAGAAAAGGCGCGTGGCATCACGATCTCGACCGCGCACGTCGAATACGAATCCCCGATCCGTCACTACGCCCACGTTGACTGCCCGGGCCACGCTGACTACGTCAAGAACATGATCACCGGTGCCGCCCAGATGGACGGCGCGATCCTGGTGTGCTCGGCCGCTGATGGCCCGATGCCGCAGACCCGCGAGCACATCCTGCTGTCGCGTCAGGTCGGCGTGCCGTACATCGTCGTGTTCCTGAACAAGGCCGACATGGTTGACGACGCCGAGCTGCTCGAGCTGGTCGAGATGGAAGTGCGTGAGCTGCTGAGCAAGTACGACTTCCCGGGCGACGACACCCCG
>NZ_JAPTFO010000100.1:0-11588 GCF_030985515.1 Stenotrophomonas sp. Sm10 | reverse complement strand
GGCTGGGTGCGCGGGGGACGCCGTGAATCCGTCCCTGGAGGCTTGGCAGCCGCATCCATGCGGCTGACACCCCCGCGCACCCAACCCGACCGGCCTCCGACAGATTTCGGTGGCCTGCACCCACGAAGAAGAAAATAAGATCAAAAGCGGGTCGCGCGCTGCGCTTGCTCGTGTAGAGCCGAGCCCATGCTCGGCTTCACGGACCGTCCAGAAAGCAGCCGAGCGTGGGCTCGGCTCTACAAAAAGCAGCCTGTCAGGCTGTCTTTGCTTTTGATCTTCTTTTCTCTTCCGCGGGTGGACGCGCACGGAACCTGTCCGTGGCCGGGCAGGTGGGCTGCGCAGGGGCGTGAGCCGCATGGATGCGGCGACCGAGCTTACATGGACGTACTTGCAGCGGCCCCTGCGCAGTCCACCTGCCCGGCCTCACCCATGAACTGCTCTACGTGCCCACCCACGAGGGGCTGCGCCGTTGGCTGGAAACTACAACCCGATGCCGGCGTCGCCCTCAGGCTCCAGCGCCTTCACCAGTACCGCTGCCTGTGTGCGGCTGTGGCATTCGAGCTTCTTCAGGATCGCAGTGACATGTACCTTCACCGTGTTCTCGGCCAACCCCAGCGTGTAGGCGATCTGCTTGTTGAGCAGGCCATCGGCCAGGCACAGCAGCACACGGAACTGCTGCGGGGTCAGCTGGGCCAGGCGGCTGGCCAGCAGTGCGTCGGCCTCGGAGCGTTCGGCGGCCATCGCCGGGAACCACAGGCCACCATCGAGCACCGCCTGCACCGCCTCGCCGATGGTCTCGGCCGGAGCAGACTTTGGAATGAAACCCGCCGCGCCGAACTGCTGGGCACGACGGATCACCCGCGGATGGTCGTTGGAGGAGAGGATCACCACCGGAATGTCCGGATGCGAGCCGCGCACGTGCAGCAGCGCGGAGAAACCGTGCGCGCCGGGCATGGTCAGGTCCAGCAGCACCAGGTCCACATCCGGGTGGGCATCCAGCGCTTCGGCCAATGCCTCGGCGCTGGCGACTTCGCGCACCTGCGCCAGCGGCAGGCTCTGCCGCAACGACTGCACCACCGCCGAACGCAGCAGCGGGTGGTCATCGGCGATCAGGATGGTGTATTCGCTCATGCCGCCATTGTACGGGCAGGTCGCCGCCTCAGCGCCCGGCCGGCTCGACGCTGCTGCGCCAAGCATCGAGGAACTGGCGACGCTTGAGCGCGTCCAGGTACACCAGCAGGCCCGGGCCGAGCTGGATCGGGCGGCGGCTGCGGCCCGGCGCATCATCGCCGCGCGCGTTGCCGGTCACGATCGGCATCAGCCGTGCCTCGCGCGACAGCACCTGCTGGCCGCGTGGCGACAGCAGGTAGTCGAGGAAGCGCCGGGCTTCTTCCGGGTGTGGGCCGGTACGCGGGATCACTGCGGTACGCAGCACCACCAGCGTGTAGTCCTCGGGCTCCACAATGCCCAGCGGCGCGCCGGCATCAACGCGCGCCTGCGCGTAGGAGCCAAGCACGTTGTAGACCAGCGACAGCTGGCCACTGGCCACCTTGTCCAGCAGCACGCCAGTACGCTCCTCGCGCACCACGTCGTTGTCGCCGAGCGCGCCCAGCAGCGCGCCGGCAATGCTGCCGCGCTGCGCGTCCTGGGTCGCCAACAGGTAGCCGACGCTGCTGCGCTCGATGTCATAGGTGCCGACCCTGCCGCGCAGGGGTGCACCTTCAGCACGCAGCCGGTCCAGCAGCTGGCGGCGCGTGTGCGGCACCTTGGCCGAAGGAATCGCGCGGGTGTTGTAGACCATCACCACCGGCTCGTAGCTGATGCCGAACGCCTCGTTGCGCCACTGTGCCCAGGCCGGCAGCGCGGCGGTCTGCGCCGAACGGTGTGGCAGCGCGTGACCGTCATTGACCAGTTTGGTCTGCAGGTCCATGCCGCTGGAGATCAGCAGGTCCGGTGATGCCGGTCCGCCGCGGTCGTGCAGGAAACGTGCGTACAGGTCCTGGGTGATGATGTCCTCGTACACCACCTCGGTGCCGGGGTGCAGGCGCTGGTAGTCGGCGATGACCACCGCGAACACTTCGATGTCGGTGGTGCCGTGGATGCGCAGCTGAGCGGTGGCCGCTCCCTGTGCGGGAAAACGGCGCACATCGCCGGGCGCAGCCAACACCGGCAGGGCCAGCAGCAGCGCAACAGTCGTGGCGAACAAGCGGATCATGGACTGCTCCGGGGCAGGCGGATGGTGGCGACCAGCCCGCCCTGCGGGCGGTTGCTCAGGTCAATGCGGCCGCCATGGCTGTCGACCACGCGCTTGACGATGGCCAGGCCCAGCCCGGCACCACCTGAGGGCGCGCCTTCGCCACGGGCGAAACGCTCGAATACGCGCTCGGCATCGGCCGGGGCGATGCCCGCGCCGTGGTCGGCGATGGTCAGCACGGCCTGCTCGCCTTCCACGGTAAGGGCAATCTGCAAGTCGCCGTCACCGCCGTACTTCAGTGCGTTGTCGACCAGGTTCTTGATCGCCTCGCGCAGCAGCAGCGCATCGCCGTGCACCAATGCCGGTTCGGCGGTCATCGCCAACTGCACGCGCGGCGCCGGACCGGCCTGCGGCAGCGCTTCATGCAGGGCCTGGTGCACGGTCTCGGCCAGGTCCACCGCTGCAAAGCGCTGCAGATGCGAACGATGGATCACGCTGGCATCGCTGAGCAGCTGGTTCAGCAGCCGGCTCATATGGGTGGCGTTGCGCTCGATCGCCTGCAGGCTGCGCCGCATGTCTTCGGGGTCGTCGTCGTCCAGCGCAAGCTGCGCCTGCGCGCGCAGGGCAGCCAACGGCGTGCGCATCTGGTGCGCGGCCTCGGCCATGAATGCGCGTAGTGTCTCGTTGCTGCTGGACAGGCGTTCCATGAAGCGGTTCAACGCCGCCACCATCTGGTCCATCTCGCGCGGCACGCGCGCGTCGAGGGGCTTCAGGTCGGACGGTTCGCGGCGCGACAGCTCGCGTTCCACCCGCACCAGTGGGCGGAACGCGCGGTGCACGCCAAACGCCACCAGCGCCAGCAGCAGGCCGGACAGCACGCCGATCGCCAGCAGTGCGCGATTGACCATGTCCTGCGCGACGGCTTCGCGCGCACGCCGGGTCTGGCCCACCTGCACCTGCACCTCGCCCTGCGCCGAGGCCGCGGCGAAACTGCGGCCGACCACTACGAAGCGTACGGTCTCGCCGCTGTACGCCGCATCAAACAGTTGCGGCTGCGTGCCCGGACGGCGCGGCGGCGACGGCAGATCGCCATAACCTGTGATCAGGTTGCCGCGGCTGTCGGCCACCCGATAGAACACGCGGTCTTCCGGGGCCATCGCCAGGAGGTCCAGCGCCGCATAGGGAAGATCGACCTGCCACTGGCCGTCGACCAGCGCCACCGAATCGGCGATGGACAGCGCCGAAGACACCAGCAGGTGATCGTAGGAACGGTTTGCCGCACGCTGGCCATAGTCGCGCGCGGCGAACAGCAGCGCCACCGCGAATACCGCCAGCAGCGCGCCGAGGTAGAGCAGCAGCGTGCGCCGCAGCGAACCCGGTGCGGCGTTCGCAGCGCGTGCGTCAGCCATCGGCGTCGGCGCTGCCATCGCTGGCTTCCAGCAGGTAGCCGACACCGCGCACCGTGGTGATGCGCAGCGGTGCGCCGGCCAGCTTTTTCCGCAGGCGGCCAACATACAACTCGATGGCGTTCGGGCCCGCTTCGTCATCGAAACCAAACAGGCCGTTGCCGATCTCGTCCTTGCCGACCACCTGGCCAAGACGGCCGACCAGGATCTCCAGCAGGCGGTACTCGCGATTGGGCAGTTCGATCGGCTCCCCGTCGAGGCTGACCCGGTGCGCAGCGTTGTCGAACTGGAAGCCGCCAATCTGCACCACTTCGCTGGCCTGCCCACGCGCGCGCCGCAGCAGTACGCGGCAGCGTGCTTCGAACTCGCGGAAGTCAAAGGGCTTGCCCAGGTAGTCGTCGGCGCCCACATCCAGCGCCTGCACGCGATCCTCGATGCCATCGCGCGCGGTCAGCATCAGCACCGGCGTGCTGTCACCGCGCTCGCGCATGCCGGCCAGCACGCGCAGGCCGTCCAGCTTGGGCAGGCCGATATCCAGCACCACCAGGTCGAAGCTCTGGTAGCGCAGCACGCTGGCAGCGGCCAGGCCGTCGGCCTGCCAGTCCACGGCATGGCCACTGCGACGCATGCGACGGATGATCGCATCGGCCAGATCCGGGTTGTCTTCGACCAGCAGCAGGCGCATGGGCACGACGGTGGGAGGGGAAGCGAATGCTACCGCATGACGCCGGGGCCGCCCGCCGGGCCATGCCTGGCGACCATTTACGCTGCACCGCACAAACCGCTGACAGGACGATGACAGCTACGGCGACCCAGACTGCGGCCGCGCACCGTCCGGTGCCCACGATTGCCGCGCGCCTGGCGCGCACCTGGGAGGGTTTGTGGAATTCACGTTTGCCTGGCGGCGTCCTGCCGCCATGATGGCGCTGGCTGCCCTGTCGGCGCCGGCCTTCGCTGCCGAAGATGACCGTCCGGTCACCGCCACCCTGGGTGGCCGCCTGCACCTGGACTTCGCCACCTTCGATAATGACAACCGGGGCACCCCGAACAAGGACGACACCGAAATCCGCCGTGCGTGGGTTGACGTGTCCGGCAAGTTCTTCGTGGTCGACTACAAGCTGGAAGCCGATTTCTCCGGCGACCGCGTCGAGGCCAAGGACGTGTACCTGGCGCGCAGCTTCGGCAAGGCCGGCAAGCTGACCGTCGGCCAGTTCAAGCAGTACTTCTCGCTGGATGACCGCACCAGCTCCAACTACGGCAGCTTCCTGGAGCGCGGCAATGCCGGCACCACGCTGGCGCCGCTGTACCGACTGGGCGCGTCGTGGCAGGCCAATCCGGGTGACTTCACCTGGGCCGCCAGCATCTACAGCCTGGAGAGCATCGACGCCTGGCAGGTGAAGGGGCGTGCTGCCGGTGGCCGTGTCACCTGGGCGCCCTCGCCCGCCGATGGCGACGTGCTGCACCTGGGCCTGTCGCTGGCCCGCGAGGCCCATGACAACCCGGGCGCGAACGGCGTTCCGGGCCTGAAGATCCGTCCGCGCCCGGCCGGCCACCTGTCCGACAACAGCCGCCTGACCCTGGTGGACTTCTCCGCCGGCCGCGATACCGATGTCAACAAGTGGTCGCTGGAGTACGCCCAGGTGCGCGGCCCGCTGTCGTGGCAGGGCGAGTTCAGTGGCGCCACCTTCGATGACGGTGCGCAGCGTGGCGACGTGATGGCCGCCTACGGCATGGTCAGCTGGTTCGTCACCGGCGAAAGCCGCGCCTACGACCGCAAGACCGGCCGCTTCGCGCGGGTGAAGGACATCCGCCACAAGGCCGGCGCGTTCGAAGTGGCGCTGCGCTACGACCAGATGTGGGGCGCGCAGCATCTTGATGGTGCGCCGGACCTGCGCCGCGGCAGCACCGAGGCGTGGACGCTGGGTGGCAACTGGTACCTGCGCGACAACCTGCGCTTCATGCTCAACGTGATCGAAAGCCGCAACCGCGACCGCTTGGCCGGGGTGACGGCGGACCGCACGCGCGCGGTCACCGGCCGCCTGCAGTACGACTTCTAGGCCAGACATTCCGGGCATTCCGCCCGGGCCCCTTCCACTCCCCACGTCCTGTTTTCGCAAGGAGTCCGCAGATGATGCTGAGCATCCTCGGCTTTGGCATGGTCATTACGTTCATGTACTTGATCATGAGCAAGCGCCTGTCGCCGCTCGTCGCCCTGATCACCATCCCCATCCTGTTCGCGCTGATCGGTGGCTTCGGTGCCGGCATCGACGAGATGATGCTGGAGGGCATCAAGAAGATCGCACCCACCGGCGTGATGCTGATGTTCGCCATCCTCTACTTCGGGGTGATGATCGACGCCGGCCTGTTCGATCCGCTGGTGCGGGTGATCCTGCGCTTCGTCAAGGGCGACCCGATGAAGATCGTGCTTGGCACCGCGGTGCTGGCGATGCTGATCTCGCTCGATGGCGATGGCTCGACCACCTACATGATCACCGTCTCGGCGATGCTGCCGCTGTACCAGCGGTTGGGCATGAACGCGCTGAACATGACCTGCGTGACCATCCTTGCCGGCGGCGTGATGAACCTGACCCCGTGGGGCGGCCCGACCGCACGCGCGGCCACCGCGCTGCACGTGGACCCGGCCGACGTGTTCGTGCCGCTGATCCCGTCGATGGTGATCGCCTGTGCCGGCGTGCTGCTGCTGGCCTGGTACCTGGGCCTGAAGGAACGCCGTCGCCTGGGTGTTGTGACCCTGCCCAAGGGCGGCAGCTGGATGGACAACAGCGTTTCCGACGACAGCAACGCGCTGCCGACCGTGGAAGACGCCGAGGACATCAAGCGTCCGAAGCTGCTGTGGGTGAACCTTGCGCTGACCGTGGCGCTGATGACCGCGCTGATCATTGGCGTGCTGCCGATGCCGGTGCTGTTCATGGTCGGCTTCGCCATCGCCCTGGTGATCAACTATCCGAACCTGGCCGAGCAGCGCCGCCGCGTGGTCAACCACGCCGGCAACGTGCTGTCGGTGGTGTCACTGATCTTCGCCGCAGGCATTTTCACCGGCATCCTCAACAACACCGGCATGGTGGAGGCGATGTCGCACAGCTTCCTGGCCGTGATTCCGGAATCGTGGGGCCCGTACCTGGCGGTGATCACGGCGGTGGCGTCGATGCCGTTCACCTTCTTCATGTCCAACGACGCGTTCTACTTCGGCGTGCTGCCAATCCTGTCCGAGGCCGCCGGCAATTACGGCATCACCCCGGTGGAAATGGCGCGCGCCTCGCTGGCCGGCCAGCCGGTGCACCTGCTCAGCCCGCTGGTGCCGTCCACCTACCTGCTGGTGGGCCTGGCCAAGGTCGAATTCGCCGACCACCAGAAGTTCACCCTGAAGTGGGCCATCGCCATCTCGATGCTGCTGATGATCGGCAGCCTGCTGTTCGGCCTGTATCCCCTTGCCGCCTGACCCTTTGCCAAGGAGCCTTCTGCAATGACGCTTCGAATCGCTTACGTCACCAGTGGAATGGGCAGTGTCGGCACTGCCATCTGCCAGAGCCTGGCCCGCAGCGGCCACACCGTGGTTGCCGGCTGCGCGCCGAACTCGCCGCGCAAGGCCAACTGGCTGCGCGAGCAGCGCGAACAGGGCTTCGACTTCATCGCCTCCGAAGGCAACGCGACCGACTGGGCCTCGACCAGCGCGGCGTTCGCCAAGGTCCGCGCCGAAGTCGGTGAGGTCGATGTACTGGTCAACAACTCCGGCGGCAGCCGCGACCTGCTGTTCCGCCAGATGACGGTGGAGGACTGGAACGCGGTGATCGCCTCCAACCTCAACGCGCTGTTCAACCTCACCAAGCAGGTGGTCGACGGCATGGCCACGCGCGGCTGGGGCCGCATCATCAACATCGGCTCGGTCAGCGCCCACAAGGGCCAGATCGGCCAGGTGAACTACGCCACCGCCAAGGCCGCCATGCACGGTTTCAGCCGGGCGTTGGCCGCCGAAGTGGCCTCGCGCGGGGTAACCGTGAACACCTTGTCGCCCGGCTACATCGCCAGCCAGGCGATCAGCAGCTTCCCGCCGGATGTACTGGACCGGCTGGCCGCGTCGGTGCCGGTGCGCCGCCTGGGCCGGCCAGAGGAAGTGGCCGGGCTGGTGGGCTGGCTGGCATCGGACGAGGCTTCGTACGTGACCGGCGCCGATTACGCGGTCAATGGTGGGTTGTACATGGGCTGACCCCCGCGCGTTGCAGTAGATCCACGCCATGCGTGGATGCTCGGTCGCCCCTGGGGTCAGATCCCTTTCGCATGCGAAAGGGCTCTGACCCCGATGCGCTCCGCGGTCTATCCGCGCGCCTGCGCGAGTGCGCCAGCCACCTCCTCCGGCAGGCCGGAGATGAAATCCACCTCGTCGGACTCCTCCACGATCTGGCCGTCGCGCGGCAACCACATCGCCTCGGGAACCGCGCGCAGCACCGGCCGGCCGGGCCAACGGGCCGGGAAGCGTGGCCGGTTCTGCGCCAGGTCGAAGCCCAGGCCCTGGTCAGCGTAGCCGCCCTCGGCCAGCCGTTGTTCGATGCCACGCAGCACCGCGGCGGTGTGGCGGTGCGATGCAGGCACATCGTCGACCGTGGCAAACGGCACGTACCAGGACGCCCCCAGGTTCCAGTACAGCGCCAGTGCGCTGGATGCGGCCAACGACGGCTGTTCAAGCAGCCATTGCAGCGCATCGGACAGGGTGTGGGTGTCGGCGAACAGCATCAGCTGATGGCGCTGCTGCGGCGTGGCCTGCTGCAGGAACGAGACGAGCAGCGGCCAGCCCGGATCCGACGCGGTTGCTACGGGTGAGAGTGCTGGGGGCACGACCTCCGCCCAGATATCGACATCACCTGCGGTGGCATCACCGAGTGCCGGGCCGCGTTCGGGTTCAAAGGCCGCGGCCAGATCGTGCAACTGCTGCGCGATCGGGAACGGCAGGCCATCGTCGTACGCATCATCGACCGCCTCGGCAAACGGATCGAAGTCCAGCCCATGGTCGGCGTAGAAGCCATCGAGGCACCGCTGCTCGATGCGACGGACCAGCGCGTACGCCGCCTGCTCGTGGCCGGGCACCTCGCTGGCGTCTGCGTACTGGGCGAACCGGCCTGCGCCCAGTGATGCGTGCATCAGCAGTGCCGTGGCACGGTCCAGATCGCGTTGCTCTGCCAGCCAGGCCAGCACGTCGGGGCTGTCATCGTAGTTGCGCCGTGCAACGTAGATGTGGCGTTGCTCGGGCGAAGCGGTGTGCAGGTAGTCCTGCAGCAGGCGGCTGCAGGACGCGTGGTAGTCGTCGGGGGTCACGTGGGGTGTCCGTTGCTCAGTGCCCGTGCAGTCTAGCGGCCCCTTGCACCGGGGTCAGATCCCTTTCGCAGGCGAAAGGGATCCGACCCCGGCCATGCCCCGAATCGGGCTCAGATCCCTTTCGCGCGCGAAAGGGCTCTGACCCCATCGCATCAGAACTCGGCGGCGACGGTCATGAACACCTGGCGCGGTGCGCTGGCGTGGATCGCGTAGCGCGTGCCGTTCGGGTCCGTGGGTGCGAACGAACTCAGCTGGCCGGCATAGCGCTTGTTGGTCAGGTTGGTCGCGTTCAACGACACCCGCACGTTGCGCAGGCCCAGGCCCGGGCCGAAGTCGTAGCCTGCACCAGCGTCGAAGGTGGTCACGTCCGGCACCGACTGGTCGTTGGTGTAGGTGTAGTAGCGCTTGCCGGTGTACTTGGCACGCAGGCTGGCGAAGAAGCCGTCGCGGTTCCAGCTGATCTCGCTGGAGGCCATGCGCTGCGGCGTATCCACCGTGATCTTGCCGGCCACCGGTACGATCGCACCGCCCGAGGTGTAGTCATCCTCGTAGGTGGTCTTGTTCCAGGACAGCGCGTTGTACCACTGCAGGCCATCAATCGGCTTGAGGATGAAGGTCAGTTCCGCGCCATGGCTCTTCACCGAACCGACGTTGATGAAGCGCGTCACGCACTCCGGGCGCGTGCCGACTTCGATGCTCGAACACGGGTTCAGCGACAGCAGGCGGTTGTCGAACTTGACGTTGTATGCAGCGATCGAGGCCTGGTACTTCTCACCGAAAGTGCGGAAGCCGGCTTCCAGGCTCTTGGACTTCTCCGGCTCCAGCCCGGCGCTGGCCGCGAACGATTCCGGCGACACCTGCAGCGGGCCGCCACTGCCACCGCCGACGAAGGCGGCGATGTTCTCGGCGTAGGAGGCGAACAGCTCGTTGTTGGCGCTGAGCTTGAAGCCCAGGCCCACCTGCGGCAGCACCGATTCCTTGGCGGTCAGCGTGCCCGAGGCGATGCGGGTTTCCACGCCCGGCTGGGCGGTGGCGCGCATGCGGGTGTTCGGGCTCTTGATGCCCACATCCACGGTCAGGCGCTGGCCCAGGAAGCGCATGCGGTCCTGCACGTAGAACTGGCGCGTGCGGATGTCGAAGTCCTGGTTGAACAGCAGGCGGTCGGGGTTCTTCAGGTACAGGTCGTCCAGGAACGGGCCACTGATGTAGTAGAAGTTGCGCGACACGTTATGGTCGTTCTGCTCGTACCACAGGCCGGCTTCCAGTTCGTGGATGCCCACCGTCCACGACAATGCGGCGGTCAGGCCATCGCGGTTGATCGTGTAGTTGGTGCTGCGGATCGAGATCGGCAGCATCCTGTCGGTGCCCGGGTAGGATGGCTGGCCCGGTGCCCACCAGTGGCCCTGGCCACGGTTGTCGTGGTGGTAGGCCAGCAGCTTCAGGCGGCCCTGCTCGCCCAGGCGAAGGTCGGCATCGACCGAATAGAGATTGTCGTCGCGCAATGCGCGGCTCTGGTAGTAGGCATCGTCGATGCTGTTGACGCCGCCGCTGAACTTGCAGCGTGCCTTGTTGTAGGTGCCCGGCGCGCAGTACGCAGCGGCCACGGCGCGATCCCAGTCCGGCGCGTAGATGTTCCAATCCCAGCTCAGGCCACGCGCCAGCATGTCCTTGGACAGGTAGGCGTAGTTGGCCTGGCTGGCGCGCGAGGTGGCCACGAACGCACCGAAGCGGTGGTCGCCGACATTCCACACTGCCTTGGCGTTGAACTGGCGGGTGGTCTGGTTCTGGTAGGGCGCGGCCCACATGTCCTGGTCCTGGTGCACGCCGGACACATAGGCCGAGAAGCCGTTGATGTCGCCGGTATCCACGCGCAGGTAGCCACGGCGCTGGCTGTCGTCGCCGACGGTGACGCTGGCGCGGCCACCGAACTCGGTGGACGGGTCCATCGAGAAGTACTGGATGGTGCCGCCCAGGTTGCTGGTCGAGGCCACGCCCAGCGAACCGATGCCCTGCGACAACTCGGCACCGGCCAGGTTCTCGGCGATGATCGCGCGGGCGATGCTCAGGCCGTTGTAGTTGCCGTAGCTGTTGTCGCCCAGCGGGATGCCGTCCAGCGTATAGCCGAGGCGGCTCTTGTCGAAGCCGCGCAGGCTGATGGTCTGCGATTCTTCGTTCGCGCCGAAGGCATCGTTGGACTGCACCGACACGCCCGGCAGGCGGTCGAGGATCTTCTGGCCACTGGTACCTGGAGGCAGCACCTGCTTGTCGACCGCGGTGATGCGCTGCACCTGGCGGGTCTCGCCCTGGCCGATCACGGAGACGGTATCCAGCGTCTGCGCGCTCAGCGCGGCATCGGTGCTGGCGTCGGTGGTTTCGGCGGCATGGGTGCTGGCGGCGGCGGAAAGGGCAATTGCCACGGCGATCGTCAGGTATCGGGTCTGCATGTGAGTCCATTGCATGGGGGAAGACCGGCGCGTCTGCGCGCGGCGCGCCGCCACTATGCGAATGGAAGATGAAAGGTTGTTTACGAAGCGGCGCGCGTGTTGCGGGCGGTGACGCGCGTCTCGTTTGTGGGTGTGGGGGTGGGTGTGTCGGCAGGGCTGCCGCCCTGCACCTGCTCACGGCAACGTCAAAAGCGTGCATTCCGTGGGAGGGCGGGG